>DASUSF010000252.1:0-4613 GCA_036375275.1 Geminicoccaceae bacterium
CGAAACGGGCTGATCAATCATTAACCGGATGGCGCCCGGCCCGCCGAGGGCCTCGGACCATGGTCCGGCGCGTCGGATCCGGACCCCGCGTCGTCCGCTTGGTGCGCGGGGCCGGAACGCCTATATCTGCTGCAGCGCGGCAGGGCGAACCGGCCGCGTCTTTTTTGGCCGCCTGCGAACCACGGAAATGAACCTCAGGAACATCGCGATCATCGCCCACGTCGACCACGGCAAGACCACGCTGGTCGACCGCCTGCTGCAGTTCAGCGGCACCTTCCGCACGGGTCAGCAGGTCGCCGAGCGGGCGATGGACACGGGCGACCTGGAGCGCGAGCGGGGGATCACCATCCTCGCCAAGTGCACCTCCGTGGTCTGGCAGGGCCATCGGATCAACATCGTCGACACGCCCGGGCACGCCGATTTCGGCGGCGAGGTCGAGCGCATCCTCTCGATGGTCGATGGCGTGCTGCTCCTGGTCGACGCCGCCGAGGGGCCGATGCCGCAGACCAAGTTCGTGCTCGGCAAGGCGCTCCGGCTCGGGCTGCGGCCGATCGTCGTGATCAACAAGGTGGACCGGGCGGACCAGCGGGCGCACGAGGTGCACGACGAGGTGTTCGACCTGTTCGCGGCGCTCGGCGCCGCGGACGAGCAGCTCGACTTCCCGACGGTGTTCGCCTCCGCCCGCGACGGCTGGACGGCGACCGATCCGGAGGGGCCGCGCGAGCCCGGGATGGACCCGCTGTTCGCCCTGATCCGCGACCACGTCCCGGCGCCCGAGGTCCGCGCCGGCGGGCCGTTCGTGATGCTCGGCACCACGCTCGAGCGCGATCCGCACCTCGGCCGGCTGCTCACCGGCCGGATCGAGTCGGGCTCGATCCGCCCCAACGCCACGCTCAAGGCGATCAGCCGCGACGGGCGGGTGATCGAGCAGACCCGGGTGACCAAGATCCTGGCGTTCCGCGGGCTCGAGCGGACGCCGCTGGAGCGGGCCTCGGCCGGCGACATCGTGACCCTCGCGGGCTTCGACCGGGCGACGGTCGCCGACACCCTCGCCGACCTCGAGGTCGAGACCGCGCTGCCCGCGCAGCCGATCGACCCGCCGACCCTCGCGATGACCTTCCAGATCAACGATTCGCCGCTCGCCGGCCAGGAGGGCGGCAAGGTCACCAGCCGGATGATCGCCGAGCGCCTCGAGCGCGAGGCCGAGGGCAACGTCGCGATCCGGATCACGCGCGCCGAAGGGCGCGACGCGTTCGACGTCGCCGGCCGGGGCGAGCTGCAGCTCGCGGTGCTGATCGAGACCATGCGCCGTGAAGGCTTCGAGCTCGCGGTCGGCCGGCCGCGGGTGCTGCTCAGGGAGGACCCCGAAACCGGCAGGACGCTCGAGCCGGTCGAGGAGGTGGTGATCGACGTCGACGAGGAGTTCGCGGGGCCGGTGGTCGAGAAGCTGACCCGGCGCAAGGCGGAGCTCACCGAGATGCGCCCGGCCGGCGCCGGCAAGCAGCGCCTCGTCTTCCTCTGCCCGTCGCGCGCCCTGATCGGCTACCACGGCGAGTTCCTCACCGACACCCGGGGCACCGGCGTCATGAACCGCCTGTTCCATGGCTACCTGCCGCACAAGGGCGGGATCGAGAGCCGGCGCGCCGGGGTCCTGATCTCGCTCGAGAAGGGCGAGTCGGTCGCGTACGCGCTCTGGAACCTGGAGGACCGGGGCGCCCTGTTCATCGGGCCGGGCGAGAAGGTCTACCCCGGGATGATCATCGGCGAGCACAGCCGCCCGAGCGACCTCGAGGTCAATCCGCTCAAGTCCAAGCAGCTCACCAACATCCGCGCCGCCGGCCGGGACGACGCGGTGCTCCTGACCCCGCCGCGGCGGCTCACGCTCGAGCAGGCGCTGGCCTACATCGCCGACGACGAGCTGGTCGAGGTCACGCCGGCCTCGATCCGGCTGCGCAAGCGCCAGCTCGACCCCTCCGAGCGCCGGAAGGAGCAGCGCCGCGCGCAGGTCGCCTGACCGGGCGCTCGTCGTCCCGGCACGCTCACGCCGGCGGGCCTTCCGGCGGGCCGTCGGTGGGTCCGGGCGGAGCAGCGAGGCCGTAGCGGGCGGGGCGGAAGCGGGCGAGGTCGACCTCGCCGGCGCGCCCCAGCGCCGGCAGCGCCGAGCTCAGCAGGGCGTCGATCCGCTGCACGATCTCCCGCGCCTCGGGCGTCTCGTCGAGCTCGTCGGCGAGCTGCTTGGCGAGACCGGCCGCCACCATGACCTGGATCGCCGCCTCGGGCATCCCCTCCGCGGACAGCGCCGCCAGGGCCTGCTCGACGCCCTGCAGCGCCGACAGGTTGGCCTCCCGGTTCCTGAGCGTCCGGCCCGAGAAGATCTCCGATTCCTGCTCGGTCGCATCGATCGTCTGCTCACGCTCGACCAGATGAGCGAGGACCTCGGCAAGATGCATGATCGGGCTCATGTCGGCTCCGGGCTGGGGGGGGTGGTTCAGGGAGGCCGACCTGGAACCCGCGGCGCGGGAAAGCCCGAGGCGCTCGCTCCAGGCTTGGGGCCCGCCGGCGATCGCCGGCCAGCACTTCATGATCCGGCGCAGGATCCCGCCCGACCCGGGGCTGATCCGACTCCTCGGCGCCGCCAGCACCGCGACCATCACGAGCACGGCCGACGGAGCCATCGGGCGGGGAGGGCCACGGTCTGAACGCGGATGGCATGCTCCATCGACCTCTCCTCGGCGCGGAAGCTGGTTGCGCGCTTTTTCGGCAAATTCGAGCCAAGTGTCATGTGGAACGAAGCCGGAACAGCGGATTCCGCGTCCGCCATCCCCGGCCCGGCGATGCGCGGGTCGGGGATGGCCCGACGGCACCGGCCCGAGCCTTCCCCCCCCAGGACGCTCGACCGGTCGCTGGAGATCGGCCCGGACTCGGCGCGACCCGCGGGCCTGCTCGCGCGGGTCTAGCTGTCCTGAGGGGCGCCGCCTTCGGCCTTCCGGCGGGTGACGAAGGCGTCCAGCTCCTCGGCGATCGCCGGGTCCATCGGCGGCTCCTCGTAGCTCGCGAGCAGCTCCTTCCAGAGCCGGTTGGCGCGCTGGGTGGCATCCAGCGCCCCGTCCTCGCTCCAGGTCTCGAAGTTCCGCCAGTCGGAGAGCATCGGGGTGTAGAAGGCGGTCTCGTAGCGCTCGAGGGTGTGGGAGGTGCCGAAGAAGTGGCCGCCGGGCCCGACGTCCCGGATCGCCTCGATGCCGAAGGACGCCTCGTCGATCTCGACCGGGTCGAGGAACGCCGCCAGGTGCTGCAGCATCTCGGCATCGAGGATCATCTTCTCGTAGGACGTGGTGAGGCCGCCCTCGAGCCAGCCGATCGCATGCTTGACGAGGTTGGCGTGGCCGAGGATGCAGGGCCAGGCGGACATCATCGCCTCCCACGTCGCCTGGGCGTCCGGATGGTTGGAGGCGTTGACCCCGGACGAGCGGTACGGGATGGCGTAGCGCCGCGCGAGCTGTCCTCCGATCAGGACCGCCTTGGCGTATTCGGGCGTGCCGAACGCCGGTGCTCCGGTCTTCATGTCGACGTTCGAGGTGAACCCGCCGTACATCGCGGGCGCCCCCGGCCTGACGATCTGCAGGAAGGCGAGGCCGGCGAGCGCCTCGGCGTTCTGCTGGGCGAGGGCGCCGGCGAGGGTGACCGGCGCCATGGCGCCGGCGAGCGTGAACGGGGTCACGATCACCGGCTGGACGTGGCGCGCCATCTCGATCATGCCCCAGAGCATCGGCCGGTCGTACTGGAGCGGCGAGTTGGCGTTGACCACCGTGGTGGTGCTGGGCTCGCGCTCGAGCTGGGCCGCCGAGATCCCGCGGACGATCCGCGCGATCTCGATCGCGTCCAGGATCCGCCGGCGGCCGAGGGCGTAGCCGTACATCCCCTTGTCGGTGAGCCGCGCCATGGCGGCCAGCGCGTCGAGGTGGCGGACGTCGGGCGGGATGTCGGTCGGCTCGACCGGGTAGCCGACGATCGCGTGCGCGATGTTGAGCGACTGGCCGAGCTTCAGGAGGGTCTGGTAGTCCTCGAAGTTGCCGGCGCGGCGGCCGCGGTCGAGGTCGCTGACGTTGGGCGTGCTCGCCACCACCCCGAAGTTGATCCAGGCGTCGCCGTAGATCAGGTCGTGGTCCGGGTTCCGGGCATGGAGGGTATACGACGACGGCGTGGTCCGGATCCGCTCCTCGATCAGCGCCGGATCGAAGCGGACCCGCTCCGAGCCCGGCTCGATCTCGGCCCCCGCGTCCTTCAGGATCTCGCGCGCCTCGGGGAGCAGGAAGTTGATCCCGATCTCGCTCAGGATCCGGAGCGAGGCCTCGTGGATCGCCTCGACCTGGTCCTCGGAGATGAAATCGACCGGCGGCAGGGGATTGCGCAGCCGCTGGTACGGCCGCTGCACGATGCCTCCGCCCCGTTCCCGGCTGCGTTCCCGGAGCCCACGTCCCCGCCTGCCCATGCTGCCCCCGTGCCTGTGGCCGGCGACCCGCCGCCGGCTGATCCCGCCGCCGCCCCGAACAGCGATCGGAGATCACCATTAACCTTGGCGTCGGTCGCCGCGGCTACCTCCGCCGGTGTTTAGC
>DASUSF010000253.1:0-4493 GCA_036375275.1 Geminicoccaceae bacterium
TGCCGAAGTTCCAGGACGACGGGGAGCCCGGCGGGGTCCGCTGGGTCGGGCCGCCGCTCGCGGCGCACAACGACGAGGTCTACGGCGACCTTCTCGGGCTCGACGAGGGCCAGCGCGCGCAGCTTCAGAAGGCTGGCGCGATCTGAAGGTCCCCCTCAACCTGTCCCTCTTCCCGGCGGGGAGAGGGAATGCAGGCTCCGGCCCGCCCCCTCGAGGATAGGGAAGGGTGGGGTGAACAGCGGCCGCGCAGGATCAGCTCGAGGGCGCGTCGCGGGGGACGGCGACGACCGCGAGGCAGTCGCCGGTCTGCATCAGGCCCGGGACGTGGCGGGCCATCAGGATACCGGAGAGCGCGGCGCGGTACTCGAACGCGGGATCACCGGTGCGCGCCACCGGATGCACGCGGCCGACCACCTGCCCGGCTTCGATCGTGTCGCCGAGGTCGACGGTCGGCTCCAGCAGCCCCTCGTGCTCGGAGATCACGAAGCAGCCGTCCGGCATGTGCAGCCACCTGGTCGGCCGGGACTCGATCCGACCCCGCACGATCCCGGCGTGGATCAGCAGGTTCCGGACGCCGCGCTCGGCGATCGCGACGCTGCGGGCGGTGGCGCTGCCGGCGCCACCGAGCTCGGTGGTGACGAACACCTTGCCTTTCGCCTCCACCGCGGTGTCGTACATGCCGCGGGCGTCGATCTCGCGCATGATCAGGCTGTAGGGCGCGTTGAACGCGCAGAGCGCGTCGACGCAGCGGCGCTGCTGGTCCGGATCGTCGAGCTCGTGGACCGCGGCGAGCGGGATGAAGTCGAGGGTCTTGCCCCCGGAATGGTAGTCGAGGACCAGGTCCGCGAGCGGCACCAGGTAGCGCTCGAAGTAGTCGGCGATCCGCTCGCTCGGGCTGCCGTCGGGATGGCCGGGGAAGATCCGGTTCATGTTCCGGTCGTCGATCGGCGACACCCGCCGGGCGGCGCGGAACGCGGGATAGTTCATCGCCGGGACGATGATCACCCGGCCGCGCACGTCCTCCGCCCGGAGCTGGCGCGCGAGCTTGAACAGGGCGATCGGGCCCTCGTACTCGTCGCCGTGGTTGCCGCCGGTCAGGAGCGCGGTCGGCCCGTCGCCGTTCCGGACCACGGTGATCGGGATCATCACCGCGCCCCAGGCGGAATCGTCCCGGCTGTGCGGCAGGCGGAGGAAGCCGTGCTGCACGCCGTCGGCGTCGAGATCGATCGTCGGGCGGATCGCGGACGGGGCGAGGGCGGCCCTGCTCATCAGGACTTCACCTGCAGTCGCCGTGGATAGTCGCAGAAGGTCTCGGCGCCGGTCTCGGTGACCAGGAAGCTCTCGGTGATCTCGATCCCGAAGTCCTCCTGCCAGATCGCGGGGATGAGATGGAAGGTCATGCCCGGCTCGAGCACGCTCCGGTCGCCCGGCCGGAGGCTCATGGTCCGCTCGCCCCAGTCCGGTGGGTAGCTGATCCCGATCGGGTAGCCGATCCGCGCCTCCTTCTCGATCCCGTGGCGCATGATCACCTGGCGCCAAGCCGCCTCGACCTGCTCGCAGGTGTTGCCGGGCCTGGCCGCCTCGAGGGCGGCCTCGATGCCCTCGAGCACCGCCTTCTCGATGTCGAGGAAGACCTGCGGCGGCTTGCCGAGGTAGATGGTCCGGGACAGCGGGCAGTGGTAGCGGCGGTAGCAGCCGGCGATCTCGAAGAAGGTGCCTTCGTCCTTCTTGAACGGCCGCTCGTCCCAGGTGAGGTGCGGCGCGCTGGCGTCGGCGCCCGACGGCAGCAGCGGCACGATCGCCGGGTAGTCGCCGCCGAAGCCCTCGACCCCGCCGATCCCGACCTTGTAGATCTCGGCGACCAGCTGGTTCTTGGGCAGGCCCGGCTCGATCATCTCGTAGATCCGGGCGTGGATCGCGTCCACGATCCGGGCCGCAGCGCGCATGTACTCGATCTCACGCGGCGACTTGACCGCCCGCTGCCAGTTCACGAGCCCGGTCGCGTCGACGAAGTCGAGGTCGGGGAAGGCGCGCTGGAGGGCGCCGTAGCAGGCGGCCGTGAACCAGTAGTTGTCCATCTCGACGCCGATGCTGCGCCGCTCCCAGCCGCGCGCCCGGATCACGGCGGCGAGGTAGCCCATCGGGTGATGGGTCACCGACTGCACGTAGTGGTCCGGGTAGGGGATGATGTGGTCGTCGTCCATGAACACGGTGCGCCGCGCGCCGTTCGCGTCCTGGCCGCGGCCGTACCAGATCGGGTCGCCCGTCTCGCCGAGCAGCACCGCCTGGTGGACATAGAACGACCACCCGTCGTAGCCGGTGAGCCAGGCCATGTTCGACGGGTCGGAGACGATCAGGAGCTCGACCCCGCGCTCCTCCATCGCGCGCCGCACCTTGGCGATGCGCGCATCGTACTCGGAGCGCTCGAAATAGGGCCTGGAACCGTTCACGGGCGCGCCCTCCCGCTCATGACGCGAAGGTGGTGCCGGCGCCGGCCGCGTCGGCCCGGGCGCGGGCGAGGGTCGCGATCGCGGTGTCCTGGACCCCGGTGCCGGTCAGGTCGGCGATGGTGATCTGGTCGGGCGCGCTCCGCCCCGGCTCCTGCCCGGCGATCACCTGACCGAGCTCCGGCACCCGGACGTCCTCGGCGAGCACGCCGGTCGCGACCGCATGGTGCAGCTCGCCGAGGCGGATCGCCTGGCTCCGCCGGTCGCAGACGTAGACGTCGGCGCGCCGGAGCGCGTCCGGCGCCAGCTCGTGCTTGTGCTCGGCGTCCGAGCCCATGGCGGTGACGTGCTGGCCCGGCTGCAGCCACGCCGCCTGGACCAGCGGCGCGGTGCTCGGGGTCGTCGTCACCACGATCTCGCTGGCGCGGACGACCTCTTCCGGGCTCGCGGCCGCGGTCACCTCGATCCCGAGCCGCGCCGCCATCTCTTCGGCGCAGGTCGCGGCGCGCCCCCGGTCCCGTCCCCAGATCCGCGCGCTCCGGATCTCGCGCACGAGCGTCAGCGCTTCCAGCTGCAGGCGGGCCTGGGCGCCGGCGCCGATGATCCCCGCGGTCCGGGCGTCCTCGCGAGCCAGCCACTTCGCCGCGACCGCGCCCGCGGCGGCGGTCCGCAGATCGGTCAGGTAGCCGTTGTCGAACAGCACCGCCTCGACCAGGCCGGTGCCCGCGCTGAACAGCACCATGAGCCCGTTCAGGCTCGGGAGCCCGAGCTTCGGGTTGTCGAAGAAGCCCGGGCTGATCTTGATCGCGAAGCTGTCGATGCCCGGGACGTAGGCGGTCTTGACGTCGACCTCGCCATTCCGGTCCTCGAGGTCGAGCCGGAGCACGCTCGGCATGACCACGAGCCTGGTGGCGAGCGCCCGGAAAGCCTCCTCGATGCAGGCGACCGCGTCGAGGTCGAGCCGCACCGCCTCTCTGAGCTCGGCCTCGTTGAGCAGCCGGATCGTGGTCATGGCTGGCCGTCCTTCCGGGACCCGGCCTCGAGATCGACCGTCTCGCCGCGGATCAGGCGGAGATGCAGCGCCATGTCGACGTTGCAGCCGCTCAGGATCACGGCGGTGGTCCCCGGCCGCTCGACCATCCCGTCCAGCAGCACCGTGATGCCGACCGCGGCGCCGCCCTCGATCACCTGCCGCTCCTCGAGGTAGGCGTGCCGCACGCCCGCGGCGATGCGCTCCTCGTCGACCAGGAGCATCTCGTCGACCAGCTCGCGCACCATGGCGAAGGTGTACCGGTTGTCCTCGCCGATTCCGCCGCCGAGCGAGTCGGCGAGGCTCGCCACCTCCTCGACCGCGACCGGGCGTCCTGCGCGCTGGCTCTCGTACATCGCGGCGCCCCGGCGCATCGTGATCCCGATGACCCTGGCGTTCGGGCAGGCGGTCTTGACCGCCAGCGCCACGCCCGCGATCAGCCCGCCGCCCGAGAGCGGCACCAGGACCGTCTCGACCTCCGGCAGATCCTCGACCAGCTCGAGGCCGAGGGTGCCCTGGCCGGCGATCACGTCCGGATGGTCGAACGGCGGCAGCATGGCGAGGCCGTCCTCCCTGGCCAGCCGCTCGGCCTCGACCTGGGCCTCGTCCTGCGAGCGGCCGACGATCCGGATCTCGGCGCCGAGCGCCCGAATGCCGTCGATCTTGTTGCCCGGCACGAGGCGCGACATGCAGATCACCGCCCGCACCCCGGCCTCCTTGGCGGCGTGGGCGAGCCCGCGGCCGTGGTTGCCCGTCGAGACGCCGACCACGCCGCGCGCGCGCTGCTCGTCGCTCAGGTTGGAGATCGCGACCGTAGCGCCCCGGACCTTGAACGAGCCGGTGACCTGCAGGTGCTCGAGCTTGAGGTGGACCGGCGCGCCCGCCCGCTCGCCGAGAGACGGCGAAGGCACCAGCGGGGTCCGGCGCACCCGCCCCCGGAGCGTCCGTCTCGCCCGGAACACGTCCTGGAGGGTCGGCAGGCTAGTCATCGCAGCGGGAGCGTCATCAGCCGGCCG
>DASUSF010000254.1:0-9415 GCA_036375275.1 Geminicoccaceae bacterium
CGGGGCGCGACGGACGCTTCGACGTCGCGCTGCGCGGCGGCCGGGTGAGCGCGGTGGAGCGGGACCTCTCGGGCGCGGACGCGGCCGAGGTGATCGAGGCCGAGGGGCAGCTCGTCCTCCCCGGTCTGATCGACCTGCACACCCACATCTGGTGGGGCGGGACGAGCCTCTCGGTCCGGCCGCTGCCGGTGGCCCGGCGCTCCGGGTCGACCACCCTGGTCGACGCCGGCTCCGCGGGACCCGGCAACTTCCACGGCTTCCGGGAGTTCGTGATCGAGCCGTCGCCGATCCGGATCCTCCCCTACCTCAACATCTCGTTCGCCGGGATCTTCGCGTTCTCGGACACGGTCATGGTCGGCGAGTGCAACGACCTCCGGCTGCTCGACGCCCGGACGTGCCTGAGGGTCGCCGAGGCCAACCGGGATCTCGTCGTCGGGATCAAGGTCCGGGTCGGCCGGAACACCAGCGAGGGCCTCGGCGCCGCGCCGCTCGACATCGCGCTGGAGGTGGCGAAGGAGGCCGACCTGCCGCTGATGGCGCACATCGACTTCCCGCCGCCGACCTATCGGGAGATGCTGGACCGGCTCCGGCCCGGCGACATCCTGACCCACTGCTACCGCCCGTTCCCCAACGCGCCGGTGGTGCGTGGCGAGCCCAAGCAGGAGATCATCGAGGCGCGCGAGCGGGGCGTGATCTTCGACATCGGCCACGGCATGGGCGGCTTCGGGTTCGCCAGCGGGCGCGCCATGCTGGAGGCCGGGATCTACCCGGACGTGATCTCGAGCGACGTCCACTGCCTCAGCGAGCACGGGCCCGCGTTCGACCTCCTGCACACCATGTCCAAGCTGCTCGCGCTGGGCATGCCGCTCGAGGAGGTGGTGGCCGCCGCGACCTCGCGCCCGGCGGCGGCGCTCCGCCGGCCGGAGCTCGGGACGCTCGACGTGGGTGCCATCGGCGACGTGACGCTGCTCGACCTCCGAGCCGGCGATTTCGAGTTCGTCGACGTGATGGGCGAGCGGATCCCGGGCGAGCGCCGGTTCGAGGTCCGGGGGATGGTCGTCGGCGGCCGGATCTGGCGCGGCGAAGAGTCCGGGTGAGCCATGTACAGGGCGCTCTACGCCTACGCCTGGGACCTGCTCGACGAAGGGCTGGACGCCGCGCTGCCGGCGATCCGCGGGACCGCCGTGAACACCATCACCCTCGCCACCAGCTATCACGCGGGCAAGTTCCTCCGTCCGCACGGGCGGAGCGGCAAGGTGCACTTCCCGAAGGACGGGACCGTGTACTTCCGGCCCGAGATGGGTCGCTACGGCCGGATCCGGCCGCTGGTCAACCCCCTGGTGGACGAGTTCGATGCGCTCGCCGAGCTCGCTCGCGTGGCGCCCGACCTGGACAGGGTCGCCTGGACGGTCTGCCTGCACAACACCGCGCTCGGCGAGGCGCACCCGGACGTCGTGACCCGGAACGCCTTCGGCGATCCGTACTGGTACAGCCTTTCGCCCGCCCACCCGGACGCGCGCGCCTACGTGGTGGCGCTGTGCGGCGATCTCGGAGCGCGCTACGAGATCTCGGGGCTCGTGCTGGAGACGCCGGGCTGGCTGCCGTACGACCATGGCTTCCACCACGAGTTCGCGATGGTCCCGCTCGACCGCTTCCACAAGACCCTGCTGGCGCTGGATTTCTCGGATGCGGCGGTCGCCGCCGCCAGAGGGGCGGGGATCGATGCCGCGGGACTTCGGCGGCGGGTCCGGGACCGGCTCGAGCGCTTCCTCGGCTCCGACGTCGCGCTGCCCGAGGCGCGGGCCGACGAGTGGCTGCTCGCGGACCTCCTGGGCGATCCCGAGCTCGCCGCCTTCCTCCGCTGGCGGTGCGAGGTGGTGGCGGGCCTAATCCGCGAGGTGCGGGCGGCGCTTCCGCCCCATGTCCGGCTCGCGGTGATCCCGACCGTGAACCGCCCGACCGCCGCCTGCTGGCTCGAGGGCAGCGACCTCGCGATGCTCGCCCAGGCCGCCGACGCCCTCGAGGTCCCGACCTACGAGGCCGACGCCGGGGGCGTGCTGCTCGACGCGCTCGACGTCCGGCGGCGGGCGGGCGAGGGGGCGGACCTTCGCTTCATCCTCCGGCCCTCCTTCCCGGACCTCGGCAACGGCACCGGGCTCGAGGCGGCGGTGCGGCACCTGAAGGCCGTCGGCCCATCCGGCCTCGCGTTCTACAACTACGGCCACCTGCGCCGCGCGAGCCTGGACCGGATCGCCGGCGCGCTCGCGCTCCTGGAGGATCCGTCGTGAGCACCGCGCCTCGGGCAGGCCCTCACCATCACCCTCACCCCGTCCCTCTCCCTGAGGGAGAGGGAGCCGCGCCGCCACCCTTCCACCTGAGGGGGGAGCAGCCTCCACTGGCGGACGCAAGCCACGTGGCAGCCGCCCTCCACCCGCTCGGGGGAGAGGCTGTCGCGCCATTGCCCTCGACCACGCGCGGCGATCAGTGTCGGCCGGCGCATGCCGACCCGGTGGCCGTCGCTCCCTCTCCTGGCGGGGGAGAGGGACGGGGTGAGGGGACCCCACTCTCCAACTTGCGTCATCAGGGAATCCCGCGGGTCACCGTCGATCCAGAGGCCATCGAACGATCGGCGCCCCGGCCATGAGGCGGTTCGAGGACAAGGTCGCTCTGATCACCGGCGGGGCGCGCGGGATCGGTCGTGCGATCGCCGGACGTCTGGCGGGGGAGGGCGCTCGAGTCGCGGTCCTGGACAAGGATCCCGAGGAGGGCGGGCCGGCGGCGCTGACGGTCCGGGCCGACGTGACCGACGAAGCGGCGGTCAACGACGCGGTCGATCGGGTAATTGCGCAGTTCGGAGGAATCGACGTCCTGGTCAACAACGCCGCCCGGACCGCCAAGGGCAACCTCGAGCAGACCGGCCCCGAGGACTGGGAGGTGGAGCTCCGCGGCACCCTGACCGGCGCGTTCCTCGTGACGCGGCGGGTCCTGCCGGGGATGGTCGCGCGCGGCGTCGGGGCGGTCGTGATGGTCGGGTCGGTCAATGGGCTGACGGCGGTCGGCAATCCGGCCTACAGCGCCGCCAAGGCCGGTCTCCTCAACTACGTGAAGTCGATGGCGGTCGAGTACGGCCCGAAGGGCATCCGGACCAACATGGTGAGCCCGGGCACCGTCCGGACCGACAGTCCGAGCTGGACCCGGCGTCTCGAGGTCGACCCCGACGTGTTCACGAAGCTCGCCCGCTGGTATCCGCTCGGGCGGGTCGGGACGCCGGACGACATCGCCGCGGCCGTGGCCTTCCTTGCCGCCGACGAGGCTGGGTTCGTCAACGGCGCCAACCTCGTGGTCGACGGCGGGCTGACCGCCGGGCTGCCGCTGATGATCGAGGAACTGACGCTCGAGACGAAAGAACACGGGCAGGTGAGCTGACTGGTCGTGAGCCGGGGCGGGCAGGAGAGCCGTCCGCGGCTCGCACCCCTGGTCCGAACGCTCGCTCAACCGCTTGGAATCGAGGATTTTAGCAGCCGCGCGGAAGGGCGCTTCGGCCGCCTTCACTGCAGGTTCCAGCGATCGCGCTTGTCCTGCGGTGCGCTCAGCGCAAGTATTGCCGCACCTGACGGGACAGTCAGGCAAGACTTTCGGAGGGGACATCATTATGCGCACGACGTTCCGCTGGTTCTGCGGCACGATGCTGCTTGCAGGCCTTGCTTCGCCCGTGACGGTTCTGGCGAACCATCCGGTGCTGGTCGAGGGTGAGCAGGATTTCGACGGCGATGGCCTGCTCGGGGTCGACGAGGACGTCGACGACGCCACCGATCAGGTGTTCGGCACGATCGGGGCCGCCCTCGACGCCGCGAACGCGGCCGCCAACCAGAACGGCCACGTGATCATCGTGACCTCGGGCCGCTTCCTCGAGACCGTGGTGATCACCGCGGCCAACGGCGATGTCACGCTTCAGGCCGCACCGGGAGTGGAAGCCGAGATCGAAGCGGTGCGGGCCGGCGACCCCGACAGCGCCACCCGCCAGGGCGCCCCCGGCATCGTGATCGACGCGCCGGCGGACCGCCGGGTCACGATCCGCAACATCGTGAGCCGCAACTGGACCACGGGCGTCCTGATCAGAGGCGATTCGGTCGTGCTGATCGAGGATTGCCGGATCGAGCACAACCTGAACTTCAACATCCGGACGATCGATGACGCGCGCGTGGCGATCGTCGGCAGCAGCATCACCGCGGCCGGCTTCCGCAACGGCGCCGGTCTCGAGAACGTACCCGACCCGGGAATCGGGATCAGCTTCGAGGGACGGAGCCGCGGCGTGGTCGCGGACAGCACCGTCAGCGGCAGCTTCGGGGCCGGAATCGCCAACCGGACCGGGCGGAACCGGCGGGTGCAGGTCGAGGACAGCGTCGTCCTGTTCGGCAACAGCCCGAACCTCAGCAGAAGATGAGCGCCGCGCGGGGCCGGGCGGTCGAGCCGGCCCGACCCCGCGCCCGACCGTCATCGCCGCGGAGCCCCGACCCTGCAACCGGATGATCACGATCCCACGCTCCCGGCCAGCGCCCGAAGGGCGTCGCCCTGGAGCCGGTAGGGCAGCCAGGCTTCCCGGTGCGAGAACCCGAGGCGGTGGTAGAACCGGCGGGCGGGGTTCCAGTGCAGGACGCCGAGGTCGAGCCGCCGGCCGCCGCGGCGCACCACCTCCGCCGCGAGCCGGGCGAGCAGCATGCGCCCGATGCCGAGCCCGCGCGCATCCTCCTGGACGAACAGGTCCTCGACGAAGATCCCGAGGCGGCCCTCGAAGGTGGAGTAGTTCTCGAAGAAGAGGGCGAAACCGACGCTCTCGCCCCGATGCTCGGCCAGCAGGCACTCGAACTTCGGCACGCGGCCGAAACCGTCGCGACGGACGTCGTCCTCGCTGATCCGCACCTCGTCGAGCAGTCCTTCATACGACGCGAGTTCGCGCACCAGGCGGACGATCGCCGGCGCGTCGCCGATCCGGGCCGGGCGGACCGTGACGCCGCTCATTGCGGGGGCAGCCGGGGCGGGGGCAGCCGGGGCGGGGGCAGCCGGGGCGGCGGCAGCCCGGTCGGGGCAGGTCCGCTCCCGCCGCCCATCGTGTCGCGGCACATGCCGATCGCGCGTTCCCGGAACAGCTCGGCCTGGGCCGCCTCGATCAGGCCCTCGTCGACCATCCGCTGGATGTCCGCGCTGCGCTCGGCGATGCAGGGCGCGGCCGGGTCGGCGCGCGCCGCCTGCTGCCCCGGATCGCCCGGGATCAGGTCGTCCCGGTGCAGCCAGCCGAGCAGGGCGATGCAGCCGAGCAGGACCAGGAGCGCGATCCCGCGGGCCGCCGGTCGATCCAGGAAGGGGCGCTCCGCCGGGTCAGCCACCGTACGCCCGGATCCCTCAGCTGAGCTCGATCCGGCCGTCGATCTTCTCGGTCAGCTCGACCCCGCCGACCCTGATCGTCACCACCGCGTCCAGCTTCTCGTCGCCCTTGAGCCGGCCCTCGTCGATCGCCGTGCGCACCGCCTTCTCGATCTCGCGCTGCGAGGTCACCCCGACCTTCTTCAGGAACTTCCGAAGGCTCATGTTGAAGACGTCCTCGTTCATGCTGGTCTCCCGGTTCGTGCTGCGCCCTTCGAGCCTTTGAGCCCGGTGGCTCTGCCCGGCTCATCTTCGCCCTGCATGCACCGCCGCCCGGGCCCGCGCAAGCCGTCGGCTCAGGCGGGCGGCAGGAGGGGCAGATTGAGCAGCAGGTTCTGCGGCTTCATCCGCAGCCGCCCGTCCCCGGTCATGGCGAGGCCCATGTAGACCGGCCTCGCGCGCACCCGCTCGAGGGTCACCTCCGGATCCTCGAACTCGAGACGGAACAGCGCGAGCAGGCGCCGCTGCCGCTCCTCGTCGAGCGTCTGACCTTGCCACAGGTCGTTCAGGAGCTGGCTCGCCTCCGCGTCCAGGCCGAGGTGCCAGACCCACCGCTCGTCCCGGATCTCGGCGACCGGCTGGATGCGGACCTCGAGCTGGAGCAGACGCCGCACCCAGATCTCGAGCACCCGGCAGAGCGCGTCGAGCCCGGGCCGGGTGAAGCCGAGGTCGAGCACGGTGTCGAAGCGGTCGGAGCGGGCCCAGTAGCCATCGGCGTTCCCGGCGTCCAGAACGTCGAGCTCGACGCTCCGCAGCGGCGCCTCCGCCTCGACCAGCAGGCGGCCGAGCGAGCCGAAGCCGCCGCCCCGGCTCAGCATCGCGACCGTCTCCTCGTCCGCGAGCATGATCTGGCCCTCCAGGATGGTCACCCGCTGCTCGCGGAACAGGAGCTCGCCCGCCCGGGCGCGAAACGGGTCCTGCCCGGCGTCGAGAAAGTCGCGCAGCAGCACGTGTGCCAACTGGTCGAGGAACAGCGGCGGGATCCCGTCGAGGCCGTTCCGGATCAGGTCGAGATAGGCCGCCGCGATCGACGGCCGGACGAGCAGGCGGTCGCGGAAGCGGAGGAAGGCGCGCCAGTTGTCGCGCGCGTCCGGGTCGCCGAGCCGGTCGACCTCGTCCGGCCCGACCGGGCGTCGCGGCGCATCCAGCACGGCTTCGTGGAGGGCGCGCTCGGCATCGCACGATTCCTCGACCGGCGCGAGCTCGGGCCGGAACAGGAAGGCGCGCAGGAAGTCGTCGCTGACCACCAGCCGACCTTCGTCCCGCTCCAGGAGGCGATAGCCCGACGACCGCCAGAAGTCAGCCACCGGCATCGTCCTCGTCCGGCACCAGCGCCCAGATCCTGGTGTGCGGTCGCCCGCCCGCGGCCTCGATGGTCCGGAAGCGCTCGACGATGCCCTCGGGCCCGAAGCTCCGCTCCACCGCGACGATGGTGTTGACCGGGTGCCGCGCCAGGCCTTCGGCGAACGCCACCTCATCCTCCGCCGCGGCCCGGGCCGCCGGTTCGGACGGCGCACCGTAGCGCTCCCGCAGATGCTCCGCGAGCCTGTCCACCACGTCTGCCCGCTCGTCCGGACCGATCTCCGCGACCACGGCGAAGGTCGAGTGGCCGAAGCTCGTGGTGCCGAGGAAGGCGCTCCGGAAGGCCTGTCGTCGCTTGCCCGCCAGCGTCGACGCATCGTCGTCCGCGAACGCGAAGGCGCCGCTGACCGCCCATTCGCCGGACGCGGCGGCGCGCTCGAAGACGTGCTCGTCGGACGCATCGAAGCGGATGGTCCGGAGCAGCCGCAACGGCCCGGATCCTCGCGCCGTCCCGCTCAGGCGACCCAGCTCGGCCGGCGCGTCGCCTCGTGCAGCGGCACGGTCTGGGTGACCCCGCCCTTCACCAGCCGGATCGCGCCGGTCTCGGTCAGGCCGGCGAAGGTGCCGCTCATCTTGCGGTCGCCGAGGTCGACCTCGACGTCCCGGCCGAGCCCCGTCGCGCGGGCCAGCCAGGCCTGGCGGACCGGCTGCACGCCGTCCTCCTGCCAGCGGTTGAGCCAGGACAGGAAGTGGCGGCTGAACCCCTCCAGGAGGTCGACGCTGGTGACGTCGGCGCAGCCTTCGTCGGCGAGCGTGGTGCGCTGGAGATCGTGGCCCGGCTCCCGCTCGGGCCACGTCCCGCGCATTGCAAGGCCGAAGCCGACGATCAGCCAGTCCGGGATCTGGTCGCCGTTGTCGACCTTGGCCGACACGAGCCGGATGCCGCCGACGATGGCGCCGTTCAGCTCGAGCCGGTCCGGCCAGCCGAAATGCACCGCGACCACCGGCGGGACCAGCGCGCCGAGGGCGTCGCCGAGCGCCAGCATCGCCACCAGGGCGACCGGCATCGACGCTTCCTGCGACTGCTCGGGCGCGAGGACGATCGCGCACTCGCACGCATCCTGGCCGATGCTCCAGAGCAGCGTGCCGGGTTCGGCGCCGTCGACCGCGATCGCTTCCGCGCGCTCGAACGGGTCGACGTCGGGGGTCACCGCAAAGGGGCGGAACAGCGGCGGAAAGGACGGACGTTCGCTCATGCCAGACGGTCGGGCCCGGAGTTCTGGTGCTCTTCACCCTTGGGTGTGGGCGCTAACTTGCCGGAAGCGCGGGCAAAGCGGAAGGGCGAAGCGAATCCGTCAGGGCGCGGCGCCGGCCCGCCGCCGGCGGCGCGCGGGCGCATCCCCGCCGGGCGCCGGCTCCGGCTGCGGCAGATCGACCGCGCCCGCGAGGTTCGGGCAGGCGGCGGTCCCGTGCGGGAACGCCATCGCAGCCACGAAATGCTCCTGGAAGCGCGGCTCCACCGCCGTCTCGATCTTCTCGATGGTCCGCACGACCCGCGCGATCTCGGCGCGCGAGCCGCGGTTGAGCAGCGCGATCCGCGCCCCCGTCCCGGCCGCGTTGCCGGCGGCGCTGACCCGGTCCAGCGGGCAGTCCGGGATCATGCCGAGGATCATCGCGTGCAGCGGGTCGATCTGACTGCCGAACGCCCCGGCGAGCATGATCCGCTCGACCGAGGCGACGCCGAGCCGGTCCATGAGCAGCTGCGCCCCCGCGCGGAGCGCGGCCTTGGCGAGCTGGATCGCGCGCACGTCCGCCTGGGTGATCCGGATCGCCGGCGCGCCGTCGTGCAGCAGGTAGGAGAAGGTCCGCCCGTCCGCCTCGATCCGGGGCGTGAGCGCGGCCCGGGCGCCGTCGATCGTGCCGTCGGCGCGAAGCAGGCCCGCGAGGTACATCTCGGCCAGCACCTCGATGATGCCGGAGCCGCAGATCCCGGTGACCCCCGTTCGGCCGGCCGCGGCGGCGAAGCCCGGCTCGTCCGACCAGGCCTCGACCCCGATCACCTTGAACCGTGGTTCGAGCGTCGTCCGGTCGATCCGCACGCGCTCGATCGCGCCCGGCGCCGCGCGCTGGCCCGCGCTGATCTGCGCGCCCTCGAAGGCGGGACCGGTGGGCGAGGAGGCGGCGAGCAGGCGGTCCCGGTTGCCGAGCACGATCTCGGCGTTGGTGCCGACGTCGACGATCAGCGTCACCTCGTCCCGGAGATGCGGCGTCTCGGACAGGATCACGCCCGCCGTGTCGGCGCCGACGTGGCCGGCGATGCAGGGCAGCAGGTAGGCCCGCGCGTCGGGATGCACGCCCGCGAGGTCGAGTTCGCTCGCCCAGAGCGAGAGGCCGTCGCTGGTGGCGAGCGCGAACGGCGCGCCGCCGAGCTCGGTCGGGTCGATCCCGAGCACCAGGTGATGCATGATCGGGTTGCCGACCAGGGTCAGCTCCAGCACCTCCTCGCCGGCGACGCCGGCGTCCTGGACCACCTGCGTGATCAGGGCGTCGATCGCGACCCGGACCGCGCGCGTCATCTCCCGGTCGCCGCCGGGGTTCATCATCACGTAGCTGACCCGGCTCATCAGATCCTCGCCGAAGCGGATCTGCGGGTTCATGGTCCCGCCGGAGGCCAGAACCTCCCCGGTCTGGA
>DASUSF010000255.1:0-10782 GCA_036375275.1 Geminicoccaceae bacterium
CGACCGGATGCTGTCCTGCGGTGCGGCTCCCTTCTCCGCCAGGGGGCACGCTACGCTCGCTAAGGAACCATCATCCGGCCGGGCTCGATCGCCGCGGCCGGCCCGCGCGCGATCGTCTCAGCGGATCTGTGGCTCAGCGGATCTGCCGGCGCCAGCGGTCGATCGCCTTATCCAGGTAGTCTGGCTGGATCGATTCCTTCCAGGCCTCGGAGAAGGCCGGGGCGCCGCTTCGCGGCTGGTGCTCCGCCTCGAGGTCCCGGAAGCGGATGTGCACCGGCACGGTCACCCCGTCGCCGACCACCACAGCCTCCTGGGTGTTGAGCGACGGCAGCCCGTCGACCAGCCAGCGCGCATTCTCGGAAAGGGCCTTGGCGACGAACTGCTGGTCGTGCTCGTTGCTCATGCGGAGCGCGAAGATGGTGTTGCACTGGGAGAGCGAGCTCATCGCGACCTCGGAGGGGCGCTGGCTGACCAGGCAGAGGGTGACGCCGTACTTCCGGCCCTCCTTCGCGATCCGCGAGATCACCCGCTTGGTCGGCGCGAAGCCGGTGGCGTCGTCGGCCGGGACGTAGCGGTGCGCCTCCTCGCACACCAGGAGCACCGGCGGCGCCGTACCCCGCTCGCTCCACACCCCGAGCTCGAACGTCAGCCGGAACAGCACCGAGACCACCACGTCGACGATCTCGCTCGGCACCCCCGAGATGTCGATGATCGTGATCGGCTTGCCCTCGACCGGGACCCGGAGCAGCTGGGCCATGATCTGGCGCATGTTGTCGCGCACCGTCAGGCTCTGGAACATGAACGCGAAGCGCGGGTCGTTGCGCAGCCCCTCGACCCGGCCGATCAGGCTCATGTACGGCTGCGCCGGGTCGCTCTTGTTGAGCATCCCCATGCCGTCCTTGAGCACCGCGATCAGGTCGGACAGCCGATAGGGCACCGGCGTGTCGACGGTGAGGCCGCTGGTCTCGACGTCGTCGCCGAGGAAGGTCGCGCGGGCGCGGAGGATCGCGTCCTTCAGGATGGCGGCCTTGGCGAACGCGTCGCGCTCACCCACGCCGCCGATCAGGATCTGCGAGATCTCCTCGAAGTTGAGGAACCAGTAGGGCAGCTTGAGGTTCGCGGGGTCGAGCAGCTCGGCCCGGTCCGCGAACGCCTGCGCGTACTCGTTGTGCGGGTCGATCAGGATGACGTGACCCTCGGGGTAGGCGTCGAGGATCGAGCGGAGGATCACCGTGACCGCGCACGACTTGCCGGAGCCGGTGGTGCCGAGGATCGCGAAGTGCTTGCCGAGCAGGCTGTCGGTGAGGACGAAGGCCGGCACCTTCTGGTTGTGCCTGAGCCGGCCGACGTGGACGCAGGAGGTCCGCGGCCGGGCGTAGACCTTGGCGAGGTCCTTGAGGGTCACCGTGGTGATCGGCGCGTCGAGCGGCGGGTAGCTCGAGACCCCGCGCTGGAAGCCGGCGTCGGGCGAGCGGCTCGAGATCTCGCCCAGCACCTGGATCTCGAAGATCGTCCGCTCGTTCTCCTTGCCGCCGGACTGCTGGTCGCGCTCGAGCGCGTTGACGATGCCGAAGACCCGGGAGTCGGGCCCGCGCATCGAGACCAGGGCGCCCATCCGGGCCGCGCGCGAGGTGGTGCCCTCGGGATCGTCGTAGAGCGCGCCCCAGACCACCGCGCCCCGGATCGAGACCACGCGGCCGATCGTGACCGCCACGTCCTCGAACTCGTCGACGGCTCTGGCCTCCTCTTCGAGGGTCGCTTCCGGCACCTCGACCGCCGGCTCGGTCTCGATCTCGGGCGGGGCGGTCGCATGGTCCATCTCGTCCTCGAAAGCCTGTTGCAGCGCCAGGGCGACGGTGTTCGGCATGCGCGCGTGCCCGACCGGCTCGGCCTCCCGCGCCGCGCCCGGCCCGTCGTCTTCCGGAGCGCCGTCCAGGCGTGCCCCGAGCGGCCGGAGCCCGCGCCCGGCGAGGCGTGCGTCCGCCGCACCGTCGAGCGGCATGGCGCCCGGCGGCGGCCGGCCGTGGAGCCGCGCCGCGGGGACGCCCGCGGGCGCATGGTCCAGGGTCCGGGCCGGCTCGTCCCGGCTCGCTTCCGGCCAGGCGTCCCTCTCGCGGTACGCCTGCTGGCTGGTCAGACGCTCGGTCATCGGCCGCTTGCCGAAGCCCTGATGCGCCTGAGACTGAAAGCGGAAGCGGTTGAAAAGCATGCGCCGAAGCTGCTCCTTATGCTCCCGGGAGCCTAGGCGATCGGCGTTGTCGTCACGTTAAGACGGATTGCGCGGATCGATCTCGTGGTAGTCGAGCGCCCATTCGCGCATGAAGCGGACCCGCTCCGGGACGATCCGATAGATCACGAGCTCCGGGTTGTCCCGCTCGCCGAGGTAGTGGCGGAGCAGCGGATTGTCGGCCCAGATCAGGTCGAGCAGGGCCGGATCGTCGACCACCTCGGCGCGGCCGGTGATCCGGACCTGGTCGTGCCCCGGGCTGAGGTAGCAGAGCTCGACCTTGGGGTCGGCCGCGATCTCCCGGGTCTTGCCGTAGTGGCGGAGGTTGGCGACGTAGACCGTGAAGCGCTCGGTCCGGACCGGCGAGACCGGCCGCACCCGCGGCTGATCGCCGTCCGCGGTGGCGAGCATCGGGAACTTGGCAACCGCCATGGTCGCCTCGGCGAGCGCCGGAAGGTCCGCCGGATCGATCGGCCTGGGTTCTGGACGCCTCGCCATCCGCGGATTCTGCGCCGGCCGAGCCGTCGCGGCAAGGCGTCTCAGGTGGCGTCCGGGCGGCGGCGGAGGAACAGCCGGCTGAGCGTGAGCCAGAGCAGCGGCGGCACCAGGGCCGACAGCAGGAGCGCGAGCGTCGGCCGCTCGACCCCGGCGTGCCCGACCGCGGCGAACGCGAAGCCGAGCGGCAGCGAGCCGCAGGCGAGGGCGCTGAAGAAGCGGGCGGCGGACATGCCCGTGAGGCCGGCCATGCAGGCGATCACCTCGGGAAAGACCGGCAGCCACCGGGACAGCGCCACGAGCCAGCCGCCGACCGCCTGGAACAGCCGCTCGCCGCGCTCCAGGTCGCGCGCCCCCAGCAGCCGGCGCGCCGCGTCGCGGCCGAACAGCCGGCAGACGCCGTAGCCGAGCGCCCCGCTCAGGAACGAGCCCAGGGCGCCGATCAGCCCGCCGAGGACGAAGCCGTAGATGTAGCCGAGCGCGGCGATGATCGCGGTCGCCGGCAGCGGCAGGACCAGGTCGCCGACCAGGAGAAGGATCCCTGCCGCCCAGGCCCAGCCCCCGAAGTCCCCGAGCCAGACGATCGCCGCCGAGCCGCTGAACAGGCTCTCGAAGCTCCCGCCGAAGATCAGGAACGGGATCAGGACCAGGAGGGCGAGGACGAGAAAGAGAAGGAGCAGGCGCATCGGCCCATGCCTCCCGGACGATCTGCCGCATGCCCGGCCGCCACTCGCTCAGCGCCCGATCATCGGCGGCCGGACCGCGCGTTGCAACGTGATGAAGATTTCGCGCCTCGCGTGCATCCCAGCCATGCGCACACGGCGATGGCGGATCCGCCTGCGCACGCTTAGCTCAGGAGGGTCCCTTCCGGATCTGCGAGATCATCGATGGCGATCCTGAGCCTGCCCCGACCCCGCCTCGGGGGAGCGGCCTCGAGCGAGTGGGCCGGGCCACTGCTCGCGCTCGTCGCCTTCCTCCTGTTCAGCCTGATGGACGCGGTCGTGAAGACGCTCGCGGTCCGCTACCCGGCGCCCGAGATCGTGCTCGGCAACGGCCTCGTCATGCTGATGGTGGTGGCTGCGATGACCCTCCGCCGCGGCGGGCTCGCCCACCTCAGGACCCGCCGGCCCGGGCTGCAGCTGCTGCGCGGGCTGGCCTCGACCCTCGCCGCCACCGCCGCCTTCTTCGCGTTCAGCCGGATTCCCCTCGCCGACGCCTACGCGATCATCTTCACGACGCCGCTCCTCGTGACCCTGCTCTCGGTGCCGTTTCTCGGCGAGGTGGTCGGCTGGCGGCGGACCGCAGCGGTCGTGGTCGGCTTCATGGGCGTGATGATCATGCTCCAGCCGGGCCAGGGCGAGCTCGGCGCCGGCAACCTCGCCGCCCTGATCGCGGCGTTCGGCGCCGCGACCGGCATCATCGTGATGCGCAAGCTGGCCACGAGCGAGAGCACGGTCAGCATCGCGCTCTACAGCAACCTCACGGTCGTGATTGCGCTCGGCCTGCCGCTGCCAGCCTACGGCGTGATGCCGACGGCGGCCGACCTCGGGCTGTTCCTGCTCTCGGGCGGGCTCGGCAGCGCCGCGCTCCTGCTCCTGATCAGCGCCTACCGGCTCGCGCCGGCGGCGCTCGTGGCGCCGCTCCAGTACAGCCAGATGATCTGGGGCGTGTTGCTCGGCATCCTGATCTTCGGCGACCTGCCCGGCCTTCACGTCCTGATCGGCGGCGCGATCGTCGCCGCGAGCGGCCTGTTCACCCTCTACCGGCAGCGGGTGGTCCGGGCGGAGCGGGCGGCGGTCGCCGTCGAGGATGCCGCCGCCTCATAGGTGCGGCGGGGTGAGCCCGAGGATCTCGCGCGCCTCCGCGGCGCCGGCGACGCTGCCGCCGAGCAGCTCGACGATCGTCACCGCCCTCTCGACCAGCGCCGCGTTCGACGGCGCCAACCGCCCTCTGTCGATGTACAGGTTGTCCTCGAGGCCGACCCGGACGTGGCCCCCGAGGAGCACGGCCTGGGCGACGATCGGGAACTCCATGCGGCCGATGCCCATGGCCGCCCAGGCCGCTCCCTCCGGCAGCAGCGCGCGCGCGTACATGAGGGTCGCCGGGGTGGCGGGGACGCCGTTGCGGATCCCGAGCACGAGCTGGAACAGCGCCGGCCTCTCGAGCGCGCCCTCGTCCAGCAACTCCTGCGCGAGCACGATGTCGCCCGAATCGAACACCTCCAGCTCCGGCTTGACCCCCGCCTCCCTGATCGCCTCCGCCATGATCCGGACGTTCCGGGGGGTGTTCATCACCACGGCGCTGCCGAACCACATGGTGTTGAGGTCGAGCGAGCAGATCTCCGGCCGGAGCGCCACGACGTGCTCGACGCGCCGCTCGGGCGCCATCAGGGTCGAGCCGGGCGCCGCGACCCTCGGATCGTCGTCGCTCGGCACGAAGCGCCCGCCGGGCCCGGTCGTGAGGTTGATGATCAGGTCGACCTCGGAAGCGCGGATCCGCTCGACCACCTCCCGGTAGTGGTCGAGGTCCATGCTGGGGGCGCCGGTCGCGGGATCGCGGACGTGGATGTGGGCGATCGCCGCGCCGGCCCTGGCCGCCTCGATCGCCGCGTTCGCGATCTGCTCGGGCGTGACCGGCAGGTCCGGATGCTGGTCCGGCCGGGTGATGCTGCCGGTGACCGCGCAGGTCACGATGGTCTTTCCGCTCATGGCCCGTTCCCCTCCCTCACCGGATCTCGTCGACGAACCGGCCCCAGACGCCCCGCTGGTTGGCCCGGGCGATCCGCTCCAGCGCCTGGTAGCCGAAGGGCGCGTCGGGGAGGGCGAGGGCCAGGCCCTCCTCG
Source organism: Geminicoccaceae bacterium (assembly GCA_036375275.1). Taxonomy (GTDB): domain Bacteria; phylum Pseudomonadota; class Alphaproteobacteria; order Geminicoccales; family Geminicoccaceae; genus DASUSF01. Next base: position 5,565 of record DASUSF010000255.1, read on the forward strand.
ATCAGCCAGGCCCCGAGGTCGACGCCGTCGCGCCCGAGGCCCGGGCCGGTCAGGCAGATCGCCGCGATGCTGCCGTCGTTGTAGGCGAACTGCGGCCGGCAGTCGACGAAGCCGGTCACCTTCTGGCGCAGCGCGACCGCCGCCCGGCTGCCGCAGCGCACCGGGCGGATGCGCGTGTCGCAGCGCCGGTTCGAGGGCGGCAGCCAGATGCCGTAGAGCCGGATCGTCCGCCCCTGCACCGTCAGGCTGCCGTCGCCATGGACCACGGCGTAGCTCTTGATCTGGTCGGGCAGGCTCTGGGCCGCCGCCGTCCCGAGCGCGCACCAGGCGGCGAGCAGCACCGTCACTATCCGGCCCATCATCCGGAATTGTCCCGATCTTGAGACGGATCAAGGCGCCGCCCACATCCTGCTGCGAACACCGCGGAGGGGCGTGCGGCGCCGCGCCGCCGCGTCCCGACGGCAACGAGGAGAGCAGGGATGGACTTCCGTTCGCTCACCCCCTTCGGGGGCACGCAGCTGGGTCGCACCCGTGCCGAGGACGACCCGTTCTCCCACTTTCGGCGCGACTTCGACCGGCTGGTCGAGGACATGTTCGGCGGTCGCGGGACCGCGCGCTGGCCGGGCGCCGCCGCGGCGGCCGTCGACCTCAAGCTCGACGTCAGCGAGAGCGACAAGGAGATCAAGGTCAGGGCCGAGCTCCCGGGCGTCGAGGAGAAGGACGTCGAGGTCATGCTCGCCGACGACATCCTCACCATCAAGGGCGAGAAGCGGGTCGAGGACGAGCGCAAGGACGAGAACCATCACATGATCGAGCGGAGCTACGGCAGCTTTGCGCGCTCGCTCCGCCTGCCACCGGGGATCGACCCGAGCCAGGTGAACGCGACCTTCGACCGCGGCGTGCTGACCGTCGCTCTGCCGAAGCCGGCCGAGATCCAGCAGCGCACCCGGAAGATCGCGATCAAGAAGAGCTGATTCCGGCGGGCGCGGCAGCGGTGGGCCGCGCCCCCACCATTTTGCATGGCCGGCCATCCAGTGCGGCCCTTGCCCGCCGTCCGAACCGTGGTCATGGTGGCGGCGCCATGCCCCGAACCGAGCATCTCCGGCCGCGCGCGAGCGTCGAGCAGCCTTACGGCTGGGTCGTCGCCGTGGTGTCGATGCTGATGATGTCGATCGGGATGGGCGCGCCGTACCTGATCGTGGTGGCCCTGAAGCCGATCGCGCTGGAGTTCGACTGGCCCCGCGCGGTGCCGTCGCTGGGCTACAGCCTGCTCCTGATCGGCTCTGGCCTCGGCGGCTTGATCATGGGGCGCTGGGCGGACCGCGCCGGCATGGGACCGCCCGCGCTGGTCGCCGGCGTCTCGCTCGCCGCCGGCGCCTGGCTCGCCAGCACGACCGAGGGCACGCTCCGGCTGTACGCGAGCCACCTCTTCCTGCTCGGCCTGTTCGGCAACGGCGCGTTCGTCGCTCCGCTGCTCGCCAACACCACGCGCTGGTTCGATCGCCGGCGCGGCATGGCGGTGGCGCTGGTCGCGAGCGGTCAGCCGCTCGCCGGCGCGATCTGGCCGCCGCTGCTGCGCTGGCTCAACGACGTCCACGGCTGGCGCCAGGCGTTCGTGATCTATGCGATCGTGGCGCTGGTCACGCTGGTCCCGCTGAGCCTCTTCCTCCAGCGAAAGCCGCCGGGCTTCATCGAGGTCTCGGAGCGCCGCGCGATCGAGTGGGACCGCCGCGTCCTCGGCTGGCCGAGCGAGGCGGTGCTCGCGCTGCTCTGCCTCGCGATCGTCGGCTGCTGCGTCGCCATGGCGATGCCCATGGTCCATCTGATCGCATACGCCACCGACCTCGGCCATTCCGGCCAGCGCGCCGCCGAGATGCTGGCGCTGCTGCTCGCCTGCGCGTTCCTGAGCCGGCTCCTGTCCGGCGCCATCGCGGACCGGATCGGCGGGCTTCGGACCCTGCTCCTGGGCTCGGCCGGACAGGCGCTCGCGCTCTCCGGCTTCGTGCTGTTCGACAGCTTCGTCGGGCTCTACGTGACCGCCGCCGTCTTCGGCCTGGTGTTCGGCGGCATCGTGCCCTGCTACGCGCTGATCGTCCGCGAGCTGTTCCCGGAGAGCCAGGCCGGCTGGCGGATCGGCGCGGTGATCCTGTTCGGGGCGCTCGGGATGGCGCTCGGTGGCTGGCTCGGCGGGCTGATCTTCGACCTCACCGGGACCTATCGGACGGCCTTCCTGGTCGGGGTCGGGTTCAACGTCTTCAATCTCCTGATCGTGGTGACGCTGATGCGCCGCGAGGCCCTCGTCGACCTCCGGCTCCGCCCGGCCGTCTGATGGCGCGACCTTCACCCCCCGTCCCGATGGGCCGCGCCGCGGGAGGACCGGCTTGAGCCGCCACCAGAGCCAAAGCTACGGCGCCGTCGCGCAGGCTCTGCACTGGGCGATCGCGGTCATGATCATCGTTCAGTTCGGCCTCGGCTACTACATGGAGGATCTGCCGCGTGGGCCCCAGAAGCTCGAGCTGTACGACCTCCACAGCTCGCTCGGGATCACGATCCTCGCCCTCGCCGTGGTCCGCCTGCTCTGGCGCCTGGCCCATCCCGCACCGCCGCTGCCCGCTCATATGCCCGCGTGGGAGCGGACCGCGGCGCAGGTCACCCACGGCCTGATCTACGCCCTGATCCTGGTCCAGCCGGTGATCGGCCTCCTCCAGTCCAGCGCCGCCGACGCGCCGGTGATGGTCTGGGACCTGATCCCGCTGCCGGCGGTCATCGGGTCCGACGAGGCGCTCGGCGAGTGGCTCGCGGGGCTGCACACGATCGTCGGCAACGTCCTCGCGGTGCTGATCCTGCTCCACATCGGCGCCGCGCTCCGCCACCATTTCCTGCTCAAGGACGACGTGCTCCGGCGCATGCTGCCCGGGCGATCGTCCGCGACCTGATCTCTGTCTCGCCGTCACGGGCGGCGGCGATCACTGCGTCGCCTCCTCCGCCTCCCGCGCGGCGTCGCCGATCCCTTCCCCGACCTCTTCGGCGCCCTCCTCGACCTGGCCCGCGACGTCGTCCGCGGCCTGCTCGGCGGCGCTCCAGAACGCCGTGCCCCAGGCCCTGGCGTCGACCCAGAACTCCTGGACCCGCGCGCTCAGGTCGGGGTTCGGCGCGACCACGAGCACGCCGATGAAGACCCCGACCACCAGGCCGATCAGAAACTTGAACATCCGGAACCTCCTCAGCCGCCGATGATCTCCCCGCCGTTCGGGTGCAGCACCTGGCCGGTCATGACCCGGGCGGCCTGGTCGGCGGCCAGGAAGATGTAGCACGGCGCGATGTCGTCCGGCTCCGGCGGAGCGTCGTCGGGGAAGCTGCCGGAACCGAAGCTCTCGACCCGCTCGGCCGGGAAGGAGCTCGGGATCAGCGGCGTCCAGACCGGGCCTGGGGCCACCGCGTTGACCCGGATCTTACGCCCCTTGAGGTTCGCGGCGAGCGAGCGGGTGAAGGCGACGATCGCCCCCTTGGTCGAGGCGTAGTCGATCAGGTGGCCGCTGCCGCGGTACGCGGTGACCGAGGTGGTGTTGATGATCGCCGCCCCCTCCCTGAGGTGCGGCAGCGCCGCCCTGGTGACGTGGAACATGCCGAAGATGTTGGTCTTGAAGGTGCGCTCGAGCTGCGCGGTGGAAATCTCCTCGAGACCGTCCTGCGGGTGCTGCTCGGCGGCGTTGTTGACCAGCACGTCGATCCGGCCGAAGGCATCGACCGCCGCCTCGACCGCCTGCCGCGCGAACACCTCGTCGCCGAGATCGCCCGCGAGCGTCACGCAGCGCCGGCCCTCGGCCGCGACCCGGTGCCGGGTGTCCTCGGCATCCTCGTGCTCGTCCCGATAGACGATCAGGACGTCCGCGCCCTCCTTGGCGAACCCGATCGCCACCGCGCGCCCGATGCCGCTGTCGCCGCCGGTGATCAGCGCCGCCTTGCCGGCGAGCTTGCCGCTCCCCTGCCAGCCCTGCATCTCCGCCTTCGGCTTGGGCCGCATCTGCTGGCGGGAGCCCGGCTGGTGCGCCTGCTCCTGGGCCGGATGATGTTCCGACATGTCGTTCCGTCCTCGCTGCTGCGCGCTGAGAGCGAGAACGAGCGGCCGGGCCCGAAGGTTCACGTTTCGTTGGCGGCGGCGTGGCATGCTGCCCGCTCCGCACGCTGACCGGAGCCGTCATGCTCGTCTGGGCGTTCCGCTACCTCGGCATCGTCGTGCTCGCCGCCGGCGCCTTCGCCGTGCTCGAGGTCGATCTTCCCGGCTCGCGAGGCGACGCCGGCCTGGTCCAGGTCGCGGTCCGCCCCGCCACCTCGCCGGTCCTCGAGACGCTGCTGCCGGCGGGTCCGAACGGCCACTACTGGGTCGAGGCGATGGTCGAGGGGGTGCCGCTCTCCTTCATCGTCGACACCGGGGCGAGCGACGTGATCCTGTCGCCCGGCGACGCCGGGCGGCTCGGCATCCGGCCGGAGGTGCTCCGCTTCGACCGGCGCTACCGGACCGCCAACGGCGAGATCCGGGGGGCGGCGGTGCGGCTCCGCGAGCTCAGGATCGGCCAGCAGAGCCTCTACGACCTCGAGGCGGTGGTGGTCGACGCGCCGCTCGACGTGTCCCTACTGGGCATGGATTTTCCTCCGCCGTCTCGACGGTTACGAAGTCCGCAACGGCCACCTCGTGCTGCGCTGGTAGCCGGCCGGCTCCGGGTCTTGGATTGATCGGTGGCATTTGACTAAATTGGCTTGACCGCTTCCCCTCGGCGTCGCATGCTCAACCTCCACTTTCAGCAGTCAGCACCGGGGAGGGCTGGCCCTAATCGTCAGAAGTCACCGCAAGTAGCGGAGTGCTTATTTTGCAGGGCGGGTCCGTATTTCGGCCGGACCGCCCATGGTGATCCGTCCGCCTTCGCGTGACCCGCGGCCGAGCGCAAGGTGCCGACGCGCGGGCTGACCCGGATCACGTGTTCCCGCTTCGCAGCGGCGGCTGACGCTTTTCGTGCCGCGAGAGGTACCGCCGGACCCGACTGGCCCGCCAAGGGTGAGTGCGCGCCATGACGACCTGATCCTGCGCTCCATCCCGTCGATCGCCTCATCCGGCGGCGCGCGGAGCACGATGGAGCGCGTACCCGACCGGCTCCGGCCCGGACCCGCCGGCCCGACGCACGGACATCTTTCTGGCGGAAAAGTTTCGGCCTCGCCTGGC
>DASUSF010000256.1:0-4275 GCA_036375275.1 Geminicoccaceae bacterium
GTCCGGGACGGTGCCGACGGGCTGGCTACCAACTGCGGCTTCCTGATGGTCCTCCAGGAGGGGATCGCCGCGCATGCCGGCGTGCCGGTCGCGACCAGCCCGCTCATGCAGGCGCCGCTGATCGAGCACCTGCTCCCGCCCGGCCGGCGGGTCGGGATCCTGACCATCTCGAGGGAGTCCCTGACGGCGCGCCATTTCGCGGCCGCCGGCGTCGCTCCCGACACGCCCGTGCGCGGGGGTGGAGTTCAGCCGGGTGATCCTGAATGACGAGCTGGAGCTCGACCCGGCCGCCGCCGAGGCCGACATCCTGGCCGCCGGCCGAGCGCTGACGAGGGACCATCCAGAGGTCGGGGCAATCCTCCTGGAATGCACCAACATGTGCCCCTACAGCGCTGGGCTACAACAGGAAACAGGACTACCGGTGTTCGACATGACCGGCTTGGTCCGCTGGTTTGAGAGCGGGCTCCGGCCGAAGCCCTTCTGATACCCGGCGGCGGACGCCCACGGGCGAGGGCGAACATCACAATTCGGCTAAAATGCATCCGAGCACTACCCGCGCGCGATCCGTTTCGTGTAGGGAATGGGCGCACGCGTGCAGACTTCATGAAAGGCCGAGCATGTCGCGGTGGAGCGCATTCGAGCCCGGGCACCCCGCGGCGAGGAGTGGCTCGAGAGGCCGGACGGCGGCGGCGGGCGGCAGAGGCCGAACGTCCGCCCCGGCACGACTCCAGGTCGGCCTGGTGCCGCTTCTGGTAGCGACCGGCCTGCTCGCCGGCTGCGACTCGCCCGAAGAGCGCGAAGCTTCTCATCTCGCGCGCGGGATCGAGCTCGCGGCCCAGGGGGAGGACGCGAAGGCGCTGGTCGAGTTCAAGAACGTCCTCCAGCTCGATCCCAAGAACACCCGAGCGATGTACGAGGTCGGGCTGATCCACGAGCGCGCGGGACGACCTTACGACGCCTTCGCCGCCTACTGGAAGGCGACCCTCGAGCGGCCCCGGTTCGTCGCGGCACAGGTCAAGGTGGGCGAGCTGTCGCTGGCGTTCGAGCACATCGAGCGCGCGAGCGACGCCATCCACGCGGTCTCTGAAGCCGCACCCGATCATCCGGACGGACTGGCCCTCAAGGGCGCTCTGGCGCTCCGCGAGGGGGACGTCGGGGCAGCGATGCGCCACGCCCGCGCCGCCCTCGAGCGCGCGCCGGAGCACGAGCGGGCGGTGGCGGTGCTGGTCGGCGCGCACGCCCGTCGGGGCGAGACGGAGCAGGCGCTCGCCCGGCTCGAGCAGGCGCTCGACGCCCACCCGCAGAGCATCGAGCTCCGGGTCGTGAAGATCGCTCTGCTCGAGCAGGCCGGCGACGTGGCAGGGATCCGCGCGACCTACGACGACATCTTCGAGCTCCAGCCCGAGTCCGTGTCGCTGCGGCTTGAGGCTGCGGAACTGCTGCTGAGGAACGGTTGGCACGGGGAGGTCGAAGGCGTGCTTCGCGGCGCGATCGAGGACGGGCTGGTCGATCCGAGGATCGCGGTGGCGCTGGTCGATCTGGTCGCCGAGCGGCAGGGTGCGGTCCGGGCCGAAGCCGAGCTCGTGAGGCTGATCGACCTCATGCCCGACGCCTACGAGCTCCGGTTCAAGCTGGTCGATAGCTACATCCAGGCCGGCCGCAGCGCGGACGCCGAAGCCGTCCTGGACGAGATCGTGGCCGGGACCGACAACGTCGACCTCGTCAGCGAGGCACGGGTCCAGCTCGCGCGGATCCGGCTGGCCGCCGGCGATCTCGAGTCCGCCCGCCGGCTCGTCGACGAGGCGCTCGCCGCGGTCGACGACCACCCGCGGGCGCACCTCCAGCGCGCCCTGATGCTGCAGCAGGAGGGCGACCTGGACGGCGCGGTCCTGAGCGCCCGGGCATCGCTCGAGCGCGATCACGCATGGCTGCCCGGCCTTCGCCTCCTGGCCGATCTGCACCTGCAGCGGGGCGAGGCCGACGCCGCGCTCACCGCCTACACCAATGTCGTGCGGCACGCGCCCGACGATCGGGCCACGCTCGAGCGGCTGGCAACGCTTCTGATGCAGCGGGGGGACGATCAACCGGCGCTCAAGATGTGGGACCGGGTGCTCGCGCTGGACCCGGGTTCCGTGACCGCGCTGCGGGCGCGCGCGCTGATCGCGATCGCGCGGCGGAACTGGTCCGAAGCCGAGGCCAACATCGCGTGGCTGGACGAGATCCCCGGCCAGGACGCGCTGGTCCCGAGCCTCGAGGGCTGGCTCCTGATGTCCCGAGGCGACTTCGCCGCCGCGCGGACCGCCTTCCAGTCGGCGCTGGCCGCCGGACCGGATGCCGCCCGGCTGACCTCGGGCATCGTCAGATCGCACCTCGCGGAAGGCGACGTCGATGGCGCGCTCGCGTTCCTCGAGCAGCGGGCGCGCGAAGATCCGAAAGACTTCGGCGCCTTGGCGTTGATGGGACGGCTGCTGGCCCGACAGGGGCGGCTCGATCAGGCCCGGCAGAGCTTCGAGCAGGCGATCAGCCGCGCCCCCGACCGGATCCCGCTCTACGAATCCTACAGCGACGTGCTGTACCGGAGCGGCGACCTGCCCGGCTCGATCGAAGCGGTGCAGGCGGCCCTGGCCCGGCAACCCGACGATCCGAACCTGCTCGACCGGCTCGCGCAGATGCATCTGCTCCGGGGCGCGACCGAAGCCGCGATCGAGACCTATGAGAGGCTCCTGGAGGCCGGCCCGCCGTCGGACCAGGCGATCAACAACTATGCCGCGCTGATCGCCGACTTCCGCCCCGACGACCGGCAGGCGATCAAGCGCGCCCTCGCGCTCACCGAGCACTTCAAGTCGAGCGACGACCCCGAGCTCCTGGACACGCGGGCCTGGCTCCATTTCCGCGAAGGCGATCTGGCGGCGGCCGAAGCCTTCCTCATCCGCGCGACCGCCACCGCCTCGGCCTCGCCACAGATCCATTACCACCTCGGGATGGTGCTGCTCGAAGCCGAGCGTGAGGAGGAAGCGATGGTCGCCCTGGAGCGGGCGCTGCGGGGCGAACCCGACTACATGGGCGTCGAGAAGGCGCGCGCCGCCCTCGAGCGTCTGCGCCGGAAGGCGGAGGCGGGCAAGCCAACCGAAAGCTGAGCGAGAGGCGGCTGTGGGGGCGCGCTCCGAAGAGCGCGCCCACTCTGGAGGAGCGAGGGCGCGGTCCGGGAGGACCGCGCCCCGCAACGAAGGGAAGAAAGAGCGGGTTCGCGCCGATCAGGCGGCGGCGGGCTCCGCGTCCGTGCGGCGCTGCCAGCGCTTCACTCCGAGCAGCCCGCCGAGCGCGGCGAGCAGGATCCACGCCGCCGCCGGCACCGGCGTCAGGTAGATCTGGACGTTGCTCAGCGCCTGCTGGATCCCGGCGTCGGCGATGTTCCAGGCATCCGTGCCGGGCTCGGTCATGTCGGAGTAGACGAGACCGAAGTTGCCGGCCTTGACCACGAACACCTTGTTCTTCGCGCCGAACAGATCGTAGGTCCCGTTGGTCGCCGCGCCCGCGCCGCCGTCGGCGAGCGTCACCACCGACCCGTCGGAGAGCGTGTTGGAGCCCTGATTGACCGTCGAGTTCAGCACGACCTGGTCCAGGTCGCCGAGGCTGGTCGGAATCACGAGGTCCGGATCGATCGCCTGGATCTGGGCGGTCGTCAGGCTCTCGCGGTTGTTCCCGGAGAACCCCTCGAACAGGTCCTCCTCGGTCACCTGGCCAGCAGGGCCGACGCCGCTTACATCGCTATCAATCGAGAACAGAAAGCCGGCCTCGGCTTCGCCGCCGGCACCGAGCGAGGCGAGCATCGCCGCCCCAGCCATCAGCCCCAGACCGTTCCGGATCCGCATCGGGCGTTCCTCGCGTCTTTGGTTCATAGACCTTTTCGATCCTCTAGATGGTTTAGCGTGTCCACCCGCGAATGCAAGGGCCTTGGCACGCCCCGCCGCACTCAGAGGGGCGAGCCGAACGCCGCTTCCGCCAGCCGTGTCCCCGTGACCCGTGCCTTGATCTTGGCGAAGGCGAGGTCGCGCGCCGTCGACGTGTCGTCGCCGAAGGGCGCGAAGCCGCAGTCGTCGGTCGTGCCGAGCCGCTCGGCCGGGATGAAGGCGGCCGCCTCGAGGACCCGATCGCGAACCTCTTCCGCGGTCTCGATCCGCTTGCTGAGCGGGTCGATCACGCCGACGAAGATGGTCTGCTTCGGCCTCCGGTACTGCTTGATCAGGCCGAGGACCCGCCTCCGGTCCCGCTCGC
>DASUSF010000257.1:0-18564 GCA_036375275.1 Geminicoccaceae bacterium
GTGCCGCTGCAGGCGCTCCTCGAGGTTGGCCTCGGAGAACCGGGCGACCCCGATCACGCGCCGGTCAGGCGTCGCCCGCTTCGCCAGGCGGGCCAGCGTCGGGCCCATCTTGCCGCCGACGCCGAGGATCAGGAGGTCGCCCTCCACCGTCTCCAGGTCCCGGGCCAGCGCCGCCGTCGGCGTGGTCATCAGGTCCTCGAGCGCGGCCTCGTCCAGGATCCGCTCCGGCAGGGCAGCGTGGCTCAGGAACTCCATGCGCGCCTTCGTCCCCCTCCCGCGCCGGGTGTGATCGCGGCCGCGGATGGGGCGTGCTAGCTTCTGGTGCCGGCACGGTCAAGGGAGCGACCGTGCCGAGGCGGCGCGTGGGGCGGCAGCACGGGAGGGGAGGCGCGGATGGCGGGCTTCGAGGGCTACGAGGATCACGACGGGCTGGCGCTCCGCGAGCTGATCCGGACGCGCGAGGTGACGCGCGAGGAGGTGCTGGAGGCGGCGATCGCCCGGATCGAGGCGCGCAATCCGGCCGTCGGCGCGGTGATCACCCCGTTGTTCGACCAGGCGCGCCGGCAGCCGCCGGGGGACGGGCCGCTGGACGGCGTGCCGTTCCTCCTCAAGGACCTCGGCGGTGCCCAGGCCGGCGTCCGCCTCACCGCCGGCTCCCGCTTCTTCGCGGACGCCGCGGCGCCCTACGACGCGGTGATCACCGAGCGCTACCGGGCGGCGGGGCTGGTCGTGCTCGGCCGGACCAACACCCCGGAGTTCGGCCTCGCCCCCACCACCGAGCCCGCCGCCTTCGGCCCCACCCGCAACCCCTGGGACCCGGGCCGGACCGCCGGCGGCTCGTCGGGCGGCAGCGCGGCCGCGGTCGCGGCCGGCATGGTGCCGCTCGCGCACGCCTCCGACGGCGGCGGCTCGATCCGGATCCCGGCGTCCGCCTCCGGCCTGTTCGGGCTCAAGCCGACCCGGGGCCGGAACAGCCTCGCCCCCTACGCCGGCGAGAGCATCGCCGGCTGCTCGGTGGAGCACGTGGTCTCGCGGAGCGTCCGGGACAGCGCCGCCGCGCTCGATGCGACCGCCGGCCCGGCGCCGGGCGACCCGTACTTCGCGGCACCCCCCGCCCGCCCGTTCCTGGAGGAGGTCGGGGCGGCGCCCGGCCGGCTCCGGATCGCGTTCACCGCCCGGGCGTTCCGCGGCACGCCGGTGCACGAGGACTGCACCGGCGCGGTCCTGGATACGGCCAAGCTGCTCCTGGACCTCGGCCACCACGTGGAGGAGGCGGCGCCGACGTTCGATGCCGAGGCGCTGGATCTGATCTTCATGACCATCTTCGCGGTCGGTGCGACCGGCAACATCGAGCTGCGGGCGAGGCTCGCCGGCCGCGAGCTCGACCCGTCCGGCTTCGAGCCCCTGACCTGGAGGATGATCGAGCGAGCGCGCGAGGTGCGGGGCCCCGATTTCGTCGGCATGGTCAACCGCATGCACGCGATCGCGCGCCAGATCGCGCCCTTCTTCGAGACCTACGACGTGCTGCTCACGCCGTCGCTGGCCGAGCCGCCGGTGCCGCTCGGGACGATCGACATGGGCACTGACGACGTCGATGCCTACAGCCACCTGATCTGGAGCTTCACGCCCTTCACCTATCCGTTCAACGTCACCGGCCAGCCGGCGATGTCGGTGCCGCTTTCCTGGAACGGCGCCGGGCTCCCGATCGGCAGCCACCTGGTCGGGCGCTACGGCGACGAGGCGACGCTCTTCCGCCTCGCCGCACAGCTCGAAGAGGCCCGGCCCTGGTTCGACCGGCGGCCGCCCGGCGTACCCGCCCGGGGCTGAGTTGACCCCGGCGCAGGGCCGACGCATCCTCGCCCGACGCAGCAATCAACGAGGCCAGGGAGGTCCTTCATGCGGAACATCAGGATCGCCGCGCTCGGCGCGGTCATGGGCGCGCTCGCGGCCGGCGACGCGCTCGCCCAGGACTGGCAGCCGGACAAGCCGATCACGATCATCGTGCCGTGGTCCGCCGGCGGCTCGACCGACCAGGTGACCCGGGTCGTCGCGGGCGAGCTCGAGGAGGCGCTCGGGGAGAGCGTGGTGATCGTCAACCAGCCGGGCGCGTCCGGCTCGGTCGGCACCAAGAACGCTTGGGAGGCCGAGCACGACGGCTACACCTGGGCGGCCGGCGCGGCCTCGGACCTCGGCACCTATCCCGTGCTCGGCATGCTCGACCAGACGCTCGGCGACTGGCGGCTCTACCTCGACGTCGCCAACGTCGCCGTGATCGGCGCCAACGCCGAGATGGCGTGGGAGGACTTCGGCGACTTCCTCGAGGACATGAAGGACCACGGCGCCGAGGTCGCGGTCGCGACCGCGGGGCTGAGCTCGGCCGGGCACAACGCCATGGAGGCGCTCGCCCAGGCGACCGGGGTCGAGTACAAGCACGTCACCTACGACGGCGGCAACCCGGCGGTGATCGCGACCGTCGCCGGCGAGACGCAGGTGACCACGCAGCTCGCCTCCGAGCAGGCCGAGATGATCCGGGCCGGGCGCATCAAGCCGCTCGCCGTGATCGGCAACGAGCCGCTCGAGCTCGCCGGCTACGGCACCATCCCGCCGGTCAGCGACTGGGTCGAGGACGTCTCCTTCGCCACCAACTATTTCGGCATCTGGGCGCCGGCCGACGTCCCGGAGGAAGTGTTCGCGACCATGGACAAGGTCTGGGAGGAGACGATCGCGAACTCCGAGGCGCTGAAGACCTACGCCGCCGACCGCGGCGCCCTGTTCACGCCGATCTACGGCGAGGAGGCGCAGGAGAAGGCGATGGACATGGTCCGCCAGAACAGCTGGCTGCTGTACGAGGCCGGCAAGGCGGAGAACGACCCGAGCCAGTTCGGCATCGAGAAGCCCGAAGGGATGGAGTAGCAGCCCCGCCCTGGTCGACCCGGAGTCGCCCCTGGGCGGCTCGTTCGGGAAGATGCAGGGCGCTTGGTGGAGGGCGGCGCGTTGATCTACATTGTCGATCAACGCGGGCCGGACTGGTAGGAGATGGCGGATGCGGGCGCGGGTCTCGAGGTGGGGCAACAGCCTGGCCATACGACTGCCGCAAGCGGCGCTCAGCAGCCTGCACATCCACGAGGGTGAGCAGGTCGAGCTGGTCCTCCGTGACGACCGGCTGGAGATCCGCGCCGCACGGCCCCGCTACCGCCTGCAGGACCTCGTCGATCAGATCACGCCGGAGAACCAGCCGGACCCGCTCGACGTCGCTCCCGTGGGCGAGGAACTGCTTTGAGCGAGGTCCCCGATGCAGGGGATCTGGTCTGGCTGAACTTCGACCCGCAGGCCGGCCATGAGCAGGCGGGACATCGGCCGGCCCTCGTCCTCAGCCCGCGCGTCTATCATGAGAAGACCGCCCTCGCGATCGTCTGCCCGATCACCTCGAACACGGCGCCCTATCCCTTCAAGGTGATGCTGCCGGCCGGCCTGCCGATCGCCGGCGCCGTGCTCGCCGATCAGGTCAAATCGATCGACCGCGGCGCCCGCCGGCTTCGGATCGCGGGCGAGGGGCCCCGCGCGGTTCTCCTCGAGGTTCAGGCGCGGCTCGCGGCGCTGCTCATGATCGAGGCCTGATCCTGGACCCTCCGGCCCGTGCGGATGCTCGACCAGGACCCGTCAATGTTCTGCCTGCCACTCCGCGTGCCTGTCGCGCAGCCAGCCGGCGTCGGGCGTGGGCGTGCCGCTCGCGCCCGGGTCGGAGGGCGTTCCCGGCATGGTGTCGGCGTACTCCTCCGCCAGCCAGTCCCAGAAGCCCCGCCGGGCTGCGTAGGCGTCGTCGACGGTCGCCGACGCCGGCAGCTCGAGGAAGGGCCGCCAGGCGTCGCCGGGCACGTGCAGGCGCTGGGTCACGGTCCGGGCGTCCTCCACCCGGTGCACCTCGAGGACGAGCTCGTCCGGCCCCGCCCCCTCGACCTCGTGCAGCAGCTCCGCCATCAGGGTTCTCCCGGCTGCCCGACCGTCGCCTACTCCGCCGCCTGACGGTGCGCGGCGACCAGCTCGGCGAGGCAGTCGTCGGCCATCGGCTCGATCGGCGTGAAGTCGCGGTGCGCGATCCACTCCGGCCGCTTGAACCGGGTGATGTGGTTCTCGACCGCGCAGAAGGTCACGTAGCTGATGGTCCGGTCGTAGGGGCTGATGTTGCCGGGCGAGGCGTGGGCGAGGCAGCCGTGGAACATCAGCACCGAGCCCGCCGGGCCCTTCGGCGCCACCAGCCCGAACTGGTCGGCGAGCTTCCTGACCGTGGCGTGGTCGAGGGTCCAGAGCGGATAGCTGGTCGTGCTGGTGTCGTGGCCCGCTTCCAGCACGCCCTTCTTGTGGCTCTCCGGGATGAACATCAGCGGCCCGTTGAACTCGGTCACCGGGTCGAGGAACACCGCGATGTTCATGGCCCTCGGCTCCGGCATGCCGTCGTCCCGGTGCCAGACCCCGAAGTCCTGGTGCCACTGCCACTGGTCGCCGTCGAAGGCGGCCTTGGCGTTGAGCTTGAACTGGTGGACGTAGAGCCTGTCGCCGAGGATCTGCTCGATCGGCCCGATCAGCCGCGGGTGGTGGGCGAGGCGGGCGAAGACTTCGTCGTACTTGTGCGCGGCGAAGGCGGTCCGGGCGGTCTTGCCGTCCTTCTCCCGCACCACCTCCTGGCGGTCCATGGCGTAGATCCGGTGCGCCTCGTCCAGCATCAGCGCCGCCTCGTCCTCGCCGAACACCGCCGGCAGGAACAGCCAGCCCTGGTCGTGATACTGCTCGATCTGCGCGTCGCTGAGCCGCATGGCCGTGCCTCCGGTTCGACGTTTGCGCGAGTATGACCGGAGCCCGCCCCGGCAGGCAATCGCCGCCGTCGCCTGCCGCGCCTGAAGCGCCTGCACAAGCGCGCCTGGCTCTGCCGGGTTCGGTCACCGCCGTCCGCGGCCGGCCTTCAACACCGGGCCGGTCTGGACTATCGTGAGCGGATTGCCGACCAGCCGGGGGAGGGGCAGATGACGTGGCAGATCGCGGGGAAGAGCACCGAGCTCTGCAGCTGCAAGATGATGTGCCCGTGCTGGCTGGGTCCGGACGGCGAGCCGGACCAAGAGTGGTGTTCGGGTGCATTCGGCTTCGATATCGAGCAGGGCGAGTCCGACGGCGTCGACCTGAGCGGCACGCGCGTCGCTCTTGCAGCCGATTGGCCGGGCAACTTCTTCCACGGCCAGGGGACGGGAAAGCTCTACCTGGATGCGGGCGCCAGCGAGGAGCAGCGTCGGGAGCTGGAAGCGATCTTCAGCGGCAAGAAGGGTGGCATGTTCGAGGCGGTGTTCGGCGGGGTGATCTCCAGCTGGCTGCCTGCGCGGGTGACCAATGTCGATATCAAGTGGGACGAGGCGCCCTCTGTCACGGTAGGAGACGTCGCGTCGGCAACGCTCACGCCGCTCGAAGACGGGGCCGGGAATGAAACGCGGATGGCGGGTGCCGTCGCGCAGGCTGCCCTGCAAATCGACGGAATGCAGCTGGCGAACGCCAGGGGCAGCCGCTGGACAGATCCGGACCTGCGCTCCTGGGAAGGGGATTCGGGCACGCTCCATCGCTTCCGGTGGAGCGGTTAGGGCGATCGCTCACGCCCTCTCGAGTGGCCGGACAGGGCTGAGCGCGCGAGGTCGAGAGTGCGGTGGGACGCTTGACGGCCGGTGACTCGCTCGCCGCCGGACCACGGACGCCGGACAGCCGACCATCGACGCGACGATAGCTGGCCATGGTCGTGCAACGGTCGGTGGCGGATCACCCGCTGCCGATCAGGATGCCGGCGGCGAGGACCAGGCCGCCGCCGAGCACGACCTGGAAGGCGGCGCGCCAGAACGGCGTCTCCATGTAGCGGTTCTGGATCCAGGCGATCGCCCAGAGCTCGAAGAACACCAGGATCACCGCGATCGTGGTCGCGGTCCAGAACTCGGGGATCAGGTAGGGAAGGGCGTGGCCGAGCCCGCCGATCGTGGTCATGACCCCGCAGGCGAAGCCGCGCTTGACCGGCGAGCCGCGCCCGGAGAGCTGGCCGTCGTCGGAGACCGCCTCGGTGAACCCCATCGAGATGCCGGCGCCGATCGAGGCGGCGAGCCCGACCAGGAAGGTCGGCCAGGTCTCGCCGGTGGCGAAGGCGGCGGCGAAGATCGGGGCGAGGGTCGAGACCGAGCCGTCCATCAGCCCGGCGAGCCCCGGCTGGATCCAGGTGAGCAGCATCTGCCGCTGCGCGTCCTGCGCCTCCACCGCCTTGATGTCCTCGTCGAGGTGGCTCCGCTCCAGCTCGCCGAAGGTCTCGACGTGGCCGCTCTCCGCCATCGCGAGGTCGCCGAGCAGCTTCCGGGTCTCGGCGTCGGTCGAGCGGGCGGCGGCGCGCTCGTAGAACCGCCCGGCGACCGTCTCCATGGCACGCGCCTCGGCGCGGATCTTCTCCGGGCTCATGCTCTTGACCAGCCAGACGGGCTTCCGGTCGTAGAAGTCGGCGACGTGCTCGCGCCGGATCAGCGGGACGGTGTCGCCGAAGCGGCGCTGGTGCAGCTCGAACAGGCGGCGGCGGTGCTGGTCCTCCTCCTCGGCCATGCCGGTGAGCACCTTCGCCGACTGCGGGAAGGCCTCGCGCAGATGCTCGGCGTAGGTGCGGTAGATCCGGGCGTCGTCCTCCTCGGCCGAGATCGCGAGCGCCAGGACCTCCTGCTCGCTCAGCTCCTCGAACCTCGCCCTGCCGGCCAGCTTGGAGCGAACCCAGGTCAACATGGTCAGCGGTCTCCCGAGCACGAGGCGTGTCCGGCCCCGTTTCTGCGCGAGCGGCGGCCCGGCGCCAACCCCCTGCCGGGGCCCGGCGTCATCGCGCGGCGCTCGGCCGCACGAGAGCCATGGCCGAACCCCGTCTCGGCAGGGTATTCCTGGCGCGGACGAGGGGGACGAGCATGAGCGAGACGAGCGGGATCCGGGTGCTTCTGGCCGGCTTCGGCGCGTTCGGGCCGGTCCATCTGCAGGCGTGGCTCCGGCTGGTCGATCCGGGCGGGATCTGGATCGCGGACCCGGACCCCGGCGCGCCGGAGCGGGCAGGGCGGCTCGGCATCCCGCCGGCCCGCGTCGTCGGCGACCTGGGTGCGGCGCTGGAGCGGGTCGACCTCGTCGACGTCCTGAGCCCGACCCCGACCCACGCCACGCTCAGCGAGGCGGCGCTCGCCGCCGGCAAGGACGTCTTCTGCGAGAAGCCGATGACCGCGACCCTCGCGGAGGCGGAGCGCCTCGCGGCCCGGGTCGCGGACACCGGCCGGGTGCTGCAGGTCGGCTACTACTTCCGCCACCACCCGCTGTTCCGCCACGCCAGGTCCGAGGTCGACCGGGGCGCGCTCGGGACGCTCCGCTACCTCTCCGGCACCTTCGCGGGCTTCAAGCGGGCGCGCGCCGACATGGGCGTCACGGCGAGCGACGCGGTGCATTTCCTCGACTACTTCAACTGGCTGGTCGGCGGGCCGCCGGAGCGGGTGCTGGCGGTCCGGCGCGACCACTTCGGCCGCGGCCTCGACGACCTCGCGCTGATCCTGCTCGAGTACCCGGGCGGGATCGTCGGCAAGGTCGAGGCCGGCCTGATCCAGCCCGGGCGCCACGCCGACCCGATCACGCCCGGGGCGCTGACCTCCAAGGAGGTCGCGCTCTCAGGCACCGACGGCGCGATCGAGATCGACTTCCCGGCCGAGCGCCTCGTCTGGCACCGGGTCCGGCACGAGCGCCAGGCGGACGGGCTCCTGCACCCGGTCTACGAGGACGCGCGCATCCCGCGCCTCCCGCCCGCGAGCGCGGTCGACGTCCTCGAGAGCCAGTTCCGCGAGTTCCTCGGCCACGTCCGCGCCCGGACCCGGCCCGAGGCCGGCGCCCACGCCTGCGGCGTCACGATGTCCCGCGTGCTCGACGCGATCGACCGCGCGGCGGAGAGCCCGGGCTGGACGGAGGTGCAGGCCTGACGGGTCTGGTGGATCCACGGCTCCAAGGGTTGGGACCCTCCGTCCCGACACCACTGGAACAGCGGGGCGGGGTCGATCGTTTTCGCTGCGTTCGGCTGAAGGAGAACGGAGATGCCGGCGAAGTCGAAGTCCCAGCAGAAGGCGGCGGGCGCCGCCCTGTCCGCCAAGCGAGGCGAGCAGAAGGTCGGCGACCTCAAGGGGCCCTCGAAGTCGATGTACGAGTCGATGAGCGAGGACAAGCTCGAGGACATGGCCTCGACCAAGCGGAAGGGCAAGCCGGAGCACAAGTCGAAGAAGTAGCGTCGGCGGGTCCGCCCGCGCGCGCTACGCCTCCTGGCCGAGGCTGGCGAAGTCCCAGTCCTCCGGCGGGGTCATGGCGTCGAGGTCGGGGAGCGCCCTGAAGCCCATGCCGGGGCACTGGAGCGACCCGCACGCGAGCACGCCGTCCCTGACCCTGAGGAAGACCTCGCCGCCCGTGCGCTCGTAGAGGTCGGGGTGCGCCTCGAGCGCCGCGGCCTTCTCGGCGTCCGGGAGGTGGCCGAGGCCGCGGAAGTAGTGGTGGCCGTTCCGCTCGACGTGGTCGATCCCGAGGAGCGCGACCGAGGCGAGGTCGGCCTGCAGCGGCACGACCGGAAGATTGGTCAGGTCCTCGGCCGAGAGGAACCACTCCTCACGCCCCACACGAGCGTTGTGCGTCCTGGCGAGAGCGAGGTTGTGCAGGGACTTGTAGATGCCCTTGCAGTTCTTGTGCGAGGTGCCGCGGTAGCCGAGGCGGGTCGCGTCCCGGAACGCGGTGAGCCAGCCGTCGGCCTCGTCGATGATCACCGGCTTCTCGGCGTTGAGCCGGGTGATGTCGTCCGCGACCCCGGGGTCCATGGCGATGGACCGCTCGAGCGGCTGCTCGATGAACAGGACGTCCCGCCAGAAGCGCCCGAGGCTCGGGCTCGTTTTGATCCGCTCGACCAGCTCCTGGAACGGGGCGACCGCCTTGTACTGCTCGTTGCCGTCCAGGCTGATGCCGTAGGCGGCGCGGACCCGGTACATGACGCCCGCGATCGCCTCGAGCCGCGCGAGGTCCGCGTCGAGGTCGCCGCCGACCTTGATCTTCAGGTACCCGATCCCGTCGTGGCGGAGGTAGTCCTCGAGGGTCACGGGCAGGCCGTCGTCGACCGGCTCGTGCGGGTCCGCGGGCGTGATCGGGTCCACCAGGCCGACCGTGTGCCGGACGTGGAGGCGGGGGCGCGGCGCCGGCGGGAGAAAATCCCCGACCGGCAGGCCCTCGAGCTCCGGCGTGATCGTGCCGAGATCGATTCCGAGGTGGTCGTCCCGGACCAGCTCGAAGAACGGCTTGCCGAGGAGGCGTCCGAGCGCGTCGATGACGCCCCGCTCCAGCATCGACGAGCCGAACGAGGCCCCGAGCCGGTTGAAGCCGGCCGCGAGCTCCTCCCGCTCGATCTCGGGGTAGGTCGCCATGAACAGGTCGAACGGCGCCCCGGCGCCCGCGTCCCGATACAGGCGGGAGGCGGTCGCGACGCTCCGGATCAGGTCGGCGCAGTTGTCGGCGAGGCTCTTCTCCGGGCGCTTGTCGAACCAGCGGAACGCCAGGAAGTCGGCGGCGTAGCCGGTCGCCCGCCGGCCGCGGTCGTCCTCGATCCCGACCGCGAGGGTCAGGACCGGCGAGGCGCGCATGGTGATCACGCCGAAGCGGAAGGGCATCCGGGTATAGGCGTTCCGGATGCCGGCGCGGGTGCCGGTGACCCTGACGCGGTGTGCCATGCCGTCCTCCGGCGCCCGGATCACTCGGTGCCGGTGACCTTGGCCATCAGCGGGATCGACTTGGACTCGGCCTTGCCGGGGCTGAGGAAGCTCGCCCGGATCACGCCGTTGATCGGGTGCGTGCCCGGCTCGGTCGGAGTCACCGGAACCTCGAACACCAGGCTGCCGTCGTCCCTGACCTCGCCGACCACCACGGGCCCGCCGATCTCGACCCCGTCGTCGCCCTCCTGGGCGGACAGCTCGACCACCCGGTGGCGGTAGACCGAGGTGAAGCGCATCCCCTCGGGCGCCTTCAGGGTCGCGACGACCGCGGTCGGCTCGCCGACCTTCGCCTGGGCGTCCTGGACCTCGAGGCTGTAGGGGACGCGCTCGTCGCCGAGGGCCGGCATCGCGAGCGCGACCGCGGCGGCGGCGCCGAGCATCACGCAGCGGCTGAGGCTCATCCTTTGTCTCCCGATGATCGTCATGGTTTCCCGATCTCCGAACGAAAGTCAGCCGCCCGAAAGCGGCTGACTCCCCTGTCGTCCTGCCGGCGACGCCCGACGGGCGCCGCTCGGGCCTACTGGTCCAGCGCGAAGACCCAGACCACGCCGCCCTGCGGCACGACCACGTCGGTGCCGAGGATGTCGTTGATCAGGCCCTGCTGGAAGGCCGGGTCGACGCCCCAGCCCGACTGCACCGCGACGTACTGGACGCCGTCGACCTCGTAGGTCGAGGGCGGCGCCATGATCCCGGAGTTGGTCCGGAACTGCCAGAGCTGCTCGCCGCTCTTGGCGTCGTAGGCGCGGAAGTAGCGGTCGTTGGTGCCGCCGTTGAACACCAGGCCACCGGCGGTGGTCAGGATCGAGCCCCAGTTCATCGACTCCGGATAGAGCTGGGTCCACTCGAGCTCGCCGGTGTTGACGTTCCAGGCCTGGATCTCGCCGTAGTGGCTGGCGTTCTCGTCGACCGTGAAACCGATGTCCGGGATGTCGACGCCGGTCCACCACTGGCCGGCGACGTACTCCTGCTCCTTGCCCTCGAGCGAGCCGCAATGGTTCGCGTTGGCCGGGATGTAGACCAGGCCGGTGTTCGGGTTGTAGGCCTCGTACGGCCAGTCCTTGCCACCCCAGAGCGACGGGCAGAACTCGGCGTACTTGCCGGTGCCCGGCTTGTGCGCGTCGTCGTAGGTCGGGCGCCCGGTCTCGGGGTCGAGGCTCGTGAACACGTTCTGGTGGACGTAGGGCTTGGCGTCGACGAACGCGATGCTGCCGTCGTCGGCCCGCTCCAGCCAGTACAGGTAGCCGTTGCGCGACACCTTGATCAGGCCGTCGATCTCCTCGCCGTCCTTCTCGTAGGTGAGGACCATCGGGGCGTTCATCTCGTCCCAGTCCCAGCTGTCGTTCCAGTGGTACTGGAAGTGGCCCTTGAGCTCCCCGGTGTCCGGGTCGATGGCGACGGTCGAGCTGGTGTAGAGGTTGTCGCCCGGGCGCTGGTCGCCGAACCAGGGCGAGCCGTTGCCGGTGCCCCAGTAGGTCGTGTTGCTGTCGACGTCGTAGTTGCCGGTCATCCAGATCGACGCGCCGCCGCGCTTCCAGTCCTCGCCTTCCCAGGTGTCGTGGCCGGGCTCGCCGGGGCCGGGGATGGTGTAGGTCTTCCAGGCTTCCTCGCCGCTCTCGGCGTCGAACGCCTGGACGAAGCCGCGCACGCCGAACTCGCCGCCCGAGACCCCGACCATGACCTTGCCGTTCACGATCAGCGGCGCGAGGGTCATGTAGTAGCCGGTGTGGTAGTCCTCGACGGTCTTCTCCCAGACCACCTCCCCGGTCTTGGCGTCGAGCGCGACCAGGGTCGCGTCGAGCGCCGCGAGATAGACCTTGTCGCCGTAGAGCGCGACGCCGCGGTTGGTGTTGTGCAGGGCGCTGAAGTCTTCCGGCAGCTCGCGCTGGTACTCCCAGAGCTTCTCGCCGCTCGCGGCATCCAGCGCCAGGACCTTGTTGTACGGGGCGGAGATGAACATCACGCCGTCGTTGACGATCGGCGGGGCCTCGTGGCCCGAATCGACGCCGGTCGAGTACGCCCAGACCGGGGTCAGGTTCTTGACGTTCTGGGTGTTGATCTGGTCCAGCTCGCTGAAGCTCCAGCCCTTATAGCCACCCCGGGTCATGAGGTAGTTCTCGGGCTCCGGGTTCTTCAGGCGCTCGTCGGTCACCTCGCTGTAGTTCTGGATCCCGGCCGCCGCCGCGAGTCCGGGCAGCAGCGCCACGACCGCGGCACACGTGACAAATCGCATTGTTTCGAGCCCTCCCGATTGGGTCCCTGTTGCCGCGCCGCCGCACGTGCGGCGGACGCCTCCCTGGAGCATCATCCGCTCGACGGGGACCGCTCCTCCGAGCGGCCCCATGCGGATAAGATGCTTCATTTCGTTGACACAGAGCGCTTTTCTGCCGATGAGCGTCAGGAACCCCCCTCGATAGTGAAGGCGGTTCCACCTCATCGGCGACTGCTCTAGAGCTTCTTCGAGCCGACCCCCCCGGTCAGTTCACCCGCCGCCACGAGCATCCCGTCCTTGATCTCGAGCGGCAGCGCCGCGAGCCGCCGTGGCGCAGGGCCATCGACGACCTCGGCATTCTTGCGCGGGTCGTACTGCGTGCCGTGGCACGAGCAGTACAGGGTCTCGTTGGACGACTTCCACATCGAGACCGGGCAGTTCTGGTGGGTGCAGATCGCCGAGTAGGCGACCACCCCTTCGGCCGCGTGCTCCGCCGTCTCTTCGCTGAGCGCCGCCGGATCGAGCCGGACCACGATCAGCTGGTTCAGCCGCGAGCCGTCGCGGACCAGGTCCGCCACCGGGTCCTTGGGATAGGCGAGGACCGGATCGTCGGCCAGCGGCAGGTCCGCGGCGACGATCGGCTGACCCTTCCGCTCACCCTGCGCGAACACCAGCACGTCACCCGGCTGCGGCCGCATCTTCGCCGGCTCGTCCGCCGCGACGCCGGCCCGCGGCGCCACGAGCGAGGCAGCGCTGACGCCGGCGATGGTGTTCAGAAGGGTGCGCCGCGTGGTTCCACTGCGAACGGGATCGCTCATCCGTTCCTCGTCTCCCCCCATCGTCCGGGTGGCTTGTGCTGCCACCCGATCTCCCTGCTTTCGTTGCGCCGGACTATAGCCCCACGGGCGCAGCTTCGTCCACTGGAGGACGAAGCCTCGGCGCACAAAAAGCGCTGCCGGCCCATCCTCCGCGCGCGTCAGCGGGCCGGGTTCCGCCGCTCGATCTCGACCCCGACGGTGGCGCCGACCAGCGCCTCCGGCTTCTCGATCCGGACCCGGACCCGGGTGATCCGCGCGTCATAGAAGCAGGCGGCGGCGACCCGCTCGGCGAGCGTCTCGACCAGGTGGACCGGCGCGCCCGCGACCACCTCTCGCAGCCGCCCGACCACGCCCGCGTAGTCGACCACGCTCGCGAGGTCCGCATCGTCCACCGCCGGCTCCTCCCTGATCACGAGCCGGACGTCGACCCTGACCGGCTGCGGCGCGCGCCGCTCGGCCTCGCTGGCCCCGATCCGGCACGGCAGGACGAGGTCCCGGACCCGGACCACCCGGAAGCCGGGCGAGGGCTCCAGGCGCTCGCTCACCGCTCCCGGCCGCCCTCGAGCACGTCGGCGAACAGGACGGGGTCGACGTTGCCGCCCGACAGCACGACCAGCACCGTCCGGCCGCGCGCCTCGATCCGACCGGCGAGCAGGGCGGCGAGGGCGACCGCGCCGCCCGGCTCGACCACGACCTTGAGGGCCTCGAAGGCAAAGCGCATCGCCTCCGCGACCTCGGCGTCATCGACGGTGAGGCCGCCCGCGAGCTGGCGGCGGTTGAGCGCGAACGTGAGCTCGCCCGGCATCGGCGAGAGCAGCGCGTCGCAGAAGGAGCCGCTCAGCCGGTCGTTCTTCACCCGCCGGCCCGCCTCGAGCGAGCGGCGGGTGTCGTCGAAGCCCTCGGGCTCGACCGCAAAGATCTCGATCCCGGGCCAGGCGTCGCGAAGGACGAGGCCAGAGCCACTGATCAGCCCGCCGCCGCCGCAGCCGATCAGCGCGAGGTCCGGCACGAGGTCGAGGGCGCCCGCCTGCTCCACCGCCTCGAGCGCGAGGGTGCCCTGGCCGGCGATGATCCGCGGATCGTCATAGGGCCGGATCAGGGCGGCGCCGGTGCGCGCCGCGATCTCCTCGCCGATGGCTTCCCGGGACTCGCGCTCGCGGTCGTAGATCCGGATCTCGGCGCCCCACCAGGCGGTGCTGGCGCGCTTGATCGCGGGCGCGTCCGCCGGCATGACGATGGTCGCGCGCTTGCCGAGCAGCTTCGCCGCCGCCGCGACGCCCTGGGCGTGGTTGCCGGACGAGTAGGCGACCACGGCGGGGGCGTCGATCTGGCTGATCGTGTTGTAGGCGCCCCGGAGCTTGAACGAGCCGGTGCGCTGTAGTGGCTCGGCCTTGACGAGCACCCGCGCGCCGGTCAGCCCGTCGAGCCGGTCCGAGATCAGGAGCGGGGTGCGGACCGCGACGCCGTGCAGGCGCTCGGCGGCGGCGAACACGTCGGCGATGGTCGGCAGCGGGTCCATCCGCTTCTCCTAGCCCTTTTCCGAGGGACGGGGAACCTGAAGCCCCGGCGACCGGCGCGAAGGCCTCAGGCGCCGAGCAGCGCCGGCAGGCCACGCAGATCCTCGAGCATCGCCGCCCGCTCGCCCGGCAGCCGCTCGCCCGGCAGCTTCCGGCGGTTGATCCAGACCGTCCGGAAGCCGAAGACGGCGGCGCCGTGCGCGTCCCAGGCGTTCGACGACTGGAAGGCGATCGCCTCCGGCCCGACGCCCAGGCGCTCGACCGCGAGCCGGTAGACCTGCGGCGCCGGCTTGTAGATGCCGACCTCCTCGACCGAAAGGACCATGTCGAGCAGGCCGTCGATGCCGGCGCTCGCCGCGGCGGAAGCGAGCATCCCGGGCTCGCCGTTCGAGAGGATCGCGGTCCGGAAGCCGCGGTCCCTGAGGCGGCGGAGCACCTCCGGGACCTCCGGGTAGGCGTCGAGGGTCCGGTACGCCTCGAGCAGCGGCGCCCGCACCACGCCGGCCTCGACCCCGTGCGCCTCGAGGGCGTAGTCGAGCCCGTCCGAGGTCACCTGCCAGAAGTCGACGTGCCGGCCCATCAGCGCCCGCAGCCAGGTGTACTCGAGCTGCTTGACGCGCC
Source organism: Geminicoccaceae bacterium (assembly GCA_036375275.1). GTDB lineage: Bacteria > Pseudomonadota > Alphaproteobacteria > Geminicoccales > Geminicoccaceae > DASUSF01. Next base: position 14,984 of record DASUSF010000257.1, read on the forward strand.
ACGTGTCGGAGACTTCCGCGGCCTTCGGGCCGACCTGGTCGCGCAGCCGGGCGACCGCGGAGTGGACGTCGAACAGGGTGCCGTAGGCGTCGAACACGCAGGCGCGGATGCCCGGGATCCTGGGGTCGGCCATGCTCTCGTCCTCCCTCGTCCACCCGCGTCCGGCCTCGCCCGGGCCCGTTGCCGGCCGGCTCCTGGTGGTCCGTCCCGAACGCTCGATTCCGAGCGTTTGGACAAGACGGCCCACCCGAATCAATGAGATAGTGGTGCGCGAGACATTCAACGGACGGAATCCTCCGCTGAATTCGCACCACTAGCGTGCCTCGGGCTTGAGCGCGGGCTCCGGCGCCGCGTCGTGCGGCGGCTTCCCCGAGGGCACCGGGGGCTCCGGGAAGCTCGCCGGGATCACCGCGGCCCCGGACGCCGCATCTTCGGCCACCTCCGGCGGCCGGCCCGCGCTGCTGATCGCGCGTCCGACGTCGTCCGGCTTGAGGCCCGGCACCGGCGGCGGCGCGACCGGGCCGATGACCGGCAGCGGGTCCACCGGCAGCGGGTCCGCGCTCGCCAGCCGCTGCTCGTAGACGGTGAGGTTCTCGGCCACCCGCTGGACGTAGTTCCGGGTCTCGTCGAACGGGATCAGCTCCAGCCAGTCGATCAGCGCGTGGCGGTCCCGCAGGCGGGGATCGCCGTGCAGCTCGAGCCACTCGTCGACCCGGCTCGGGCCGGCGTTGTAGGCGGCGAAGGCGAGCGTGGGCTCGCGGTACCGGGTGAGCAGCCGCTTGAGATAGGCGCCGCCGAGGCGGACGTTGTAGTCCGGATCGCCGGTCAGCAGGCCGAGGTTGTAGGGCGCGCCGAGGTGGGCCGCCACCAGCTCCGCGGTCGGCGGCATGAGCTGCATCAGGCCGCGCGCCCCCGCCCGGCTCACCACGTACGACGAGAACACGCTCTCCTGGCGGGTGACCGCGAGCAGGTAGGCGGGCGGCGCGGTCTCGTCCCGCTCGACCAGGAAGCGCTCCTGCTGCGGGATCGGGAACGCGGCGACCGGCTCGATGATGCCGTTCCAGGCGGCGTACTTGCCGACCAGGGTGACCAGGTTCGGGCGGCGGCTGCGCGCCGCGAGCTCGGCCACCAGCCGGACCTCGCTCGGCCGGGTCGCGTCCTCGGTCAGGCGGAGGAGGAAGGGGACGAGGTGCGCGTCCGCGCCGGCCTCGACCAGGAGCGCCGCGGCGCGGACCGGCTCCCGGCTCTCGAACCCGATCCGCTGCGCCGCGGTCGGCGGCACGATCGCCGCCGGCGTGGGCGCGCGGCCGAGCTTCAGCGCGGCCTCCTGGCCGTAGAACGTGGTCGGGATCGCCGCGGCCCGCTGGTACCAGCGCCTCGCGCCCGCGATGTCGCCGAGCGCCTCGGCCGCGCGTCCGGCCCAGTAGGTGGCGCGGGCCACGCTGATCGGCCGGCTCACCCCCGCCGCCAGGCGCTCGAAGTGCTGCAGCGCGCGCCGCGGCTTGCTGACGAAGCGGAGCGCGAGCCAGCCGGCGAGCCATTCCGCCTCGGCGAAGTCGACGGCGTCCTCGGGCGTCTGGCCGTGCCGGCTGGCGAGGTCGTAGGCGAGCTCGAAGTCGCGCTTGCGGAGCAGGCGGCGGATCTGGAACTCGCGCTCGAACCACCACATGCTGGCGCGTTCGACCTCCGCCGGCGGGTCGAGCAGCAGCTCCACGGTGTCGTTGTGCCGGCGCTTCTGCCGGCGCCAGCGGGTGCGGTCGAACAGCAGCCCGGGGTCGTTCCGGAGGTGGCCGGGCACCGCCTCGACGGCGCGGTCGACGCCGTTCTGCTGGCGCTGCAGGCGAAGTCGCGCCTCGGCGAGGCGGCGCTCGCCCGCCGGCACCAGGCTCAGCATCCGGACCGCCGACGACCGCCGGTAGTCCCAGAGCAGGTTGTGCAGCCGGGCGATGTGGTCGTCGGTGCTGAAGAGGCGGCCGTAGAGGGCGTGGAACTTCTTGAACTCGGAGCTCGAGAAGTCGCCTTCGCGCCAGACCTTGCGCAGGATGGCGACCGCAGCCGCCTCCTCGCCGTGGGCGAGCAGCGCCTCGGCGTGGCGGATGTAGCCGCGCTCGGTGCGCGGCACGCGGGTCGCGAAGAAGCGCCGGATCAGGGCGTGGTCGGCCGGGTCCTTGATCCGGCTCTCGGCGATCGCCTGCAGCTGCTCCTGCTGCGGCCAGTCCGGGTTCTGCTCCATGAAGCGGACGATGTCGGCGAAGGTCTCCGGCCCCCGGTCCTCGATCATCCGGAGAAAGCGGAGGGTCTTGGTCGCCAGCGGGTCGCCGACCTCGCCGATGATCGCGAACGCCCGTTCCCACTCGCCCCGCCCCGCGGCGCGGAACGCGTCGGCGACGATCGCCCGGTCCTGCGGCTCGAGCGCGACCGCGCGCGGCGCCGCGAGGGGTCCCTGGAGCAGCAGGACGACGAGCCAGAACGAGATGGCGCGCCCGGTGACAACGAGGCGCCCGAACGGGGCGTCGAGACGACGAATGGGCGAGCCCTCCTCCTTCCCGATGCGCCGCTTCGCACCGGACTTTACACACCCCCGCGGCCGGCGCCCGGCCGGCACCGGCTCCTTGCTCTTATGGTTCGGGAGCGTTAATTGAGCCTGAATACCCTCCTGGGAGAACGACCAGCGATGCTCCGCGGCTCCATTGTGGCGCTCGTGACGCCTTTTCGCAACGGCGTGGTCGACGAGCCCGCCCTACGGTCGCTGGTCGAATGGCACGTGGCCGAGGGCACCCACGGCCTGGTCCCGGTCGGCACCACGGGCGAATCGCCGACCCTCAGCCACGCCGAGCACGAGCGGGTGGTGGAGTTGGTGGTCGAGGCGGCGGCCGGGCGCCTGCCGGTGATCGCCGGCGCCGGGTCGAACGCGACCGACGAGGCGGTGAGCCTCGCCCGCCACGCCGAGCGGGTCGGCGCCGATGCCGTGCTGGTGGTGACGCCGTACTACAACAAGCCGACCCAGGCCGGGATGTACGCCCACTTCAAGGCGGTCAACGACGCGGTCTCGATCCCGGTGATCATCTACAACATCCCGCCGCGGAGCGTGGTCGACATGTCGACGGCGACCATGGCGGCGCTCGCCAGGCTGCCGAACATCGCGGGCGTCAAGGACGCGACCAACGACCTCACCCGCCCGCTCGACACCGCCGAGGCCTGCGGCGAGGGCTTCTGCCTGCTGTCCGGCGAGGACGGGACGGCGCTCGCGTACCTGTCCGGGGGCGGCCACGGCTGCATCTCGGTCACCGCCAACGCCGCGCCGCGGCTGTGCGCGGAAATGCAGGACGCCTGGCACCGGGGCGAGGCCGCCCTGGCGCTCAGGATCCAGCGCCGCCTGATGCCGCTGCACCGGGCGCTGTTCCTCGAGACCAGCCCGGCGCCGGTCAAGTACGCGCTGAGCCGGCTCGGCCGGTGCGAGGCGACGGTCCGGCTGCCGCTGGTCGAGCCGGGCGAGGCGACCCGGGCCGCGGTCGACGCCGCGATGGTCTCGGCCGGCCTCTTGAACTAGAGCAAGTTCCGATGAGACAGAACCGCATCGA
>DASUSF010000258.1:0-8239 GCA_036375275.1 Geminicoccaceae bacterium
GAAGTCGTGCGCCGCGAGGCCGACCCGGCGCTCGACCGGCTGCAGCCCGATCGTCTCGCGCATGGCGCGGTTGAGCCACGGGCCGGGGTCGACCGCGGCCGGCCCGACGCCCTCGTTGAGCCCCCCGATCAGGACCAGGTCGGCGTGCAGCAGGCGGGCCTCGAGCTGGCCGAAGATCGCGAGCCGCGGGTGCCGGGGGACGCGTGCGCGGACCGGCCGGGCGGTCATGAGCTGGGCGAGCAGCGCCGGATAGGCCCTCGGCGCCACCGGATGGCCGTCGCGGGCGCCGTCCAGGATCTCGCGGAACAGCTCGGCCGCGGCCTCGCCCGCCTCGCCCGACCAGAAGAGATCGCCGCCGCCCGCGGGCGGCGCGGTCAGCTCGCGGACCAGCGCGAGATGGGCCCGGATCAGGTCCGCCAGATCGACCGCCCCGGCCCCGGCCAGCCCAAGGAAGGGGGCCGCCGCGTGCTGCATGCGCTCGACCAGCTCGATGCTCCGCGCATGGACCTCGCCGCGTTCCGGATGACGTTCGAGGACGCCGTCCCGCACCCGGTGGAGCTCGGTCAGGATGCCCGCGAACCCGCCGCTGATGCGCGGGCCTCTGAGCACCGCCCGCTCGAGCCGCCTGGCCTCGTGCCGGATCTCGCCCGGCGAACGGCGGAGACGGACCAGCGGATGCTTGAGCAGCGCGAGCAGCGTCGCCGGCCGGACGCCGCCCAGCAGCCCGGCGGCGAGCAGCAGCAGGGCACCCTCCGGAGTCCGGTCGAGCGGCACGCCGGCCGAATCGTCGACCTCGATCCGCCAGCGCCGGAGCTCGATCGCGACCCGCCGCGCGAGATCCCGGTCGGGGGTCACGAGCATCGCGGTCCGCCCGGGGTCTTCGAGCACCGAGCGCATCCGAAGCGCCAGCGCGCCCGCCTCGACCGCGAGGTCGGCGACCACCAGGACCTCGAGGCCCGCCCGACCGGCCTCGACCACGCGCTCGCTCCCGCCGTCGGGCCCGTCGGCGCCGGCCGGGCGCAGCGCGGTCCGGAGGAGCGCCGTCCGCGCGATCCGCGGCTGGGCCGCTCCCGTGTCGCCCGCCGCCGGCCAGAGCCGGACCGTGGTCCGGGGCCGGCCGAGCGCGTCGAGCAGCTGCTTGAGGCCGCCCTGGGGATGGCCCGGTCCCACCTCCCGCCAGAGCGCGTCGTCCGCCTCGAGGTCGAGGCCGGGCAGCACGACCGCGCCCCGCGGCAGCGCCAGGATGGCCCGGAGCAGGCCGCGGGTGGCGTCGATGCTGCCGGTCGAGCCGGCGGCGACGATCCGCCGCTCGGGACGCTCCGCCTCGAGCCGCCGCGCGAGCCCGTCGAGCAGGACGTTCCGCCGTTCGGCCGGATCGAGGGCGCCGTCGCTCGCGAGGATCGACGGCCAGTGCCGGTCGATCAGGTCGAGCAGCGTCCGGCTCGCCTGCCAGTGCTCGGCCAGATGGTCCGGCACCAGGTTGGCGAGCGCCTTCAGGCTGCGGCGCTCGCTCGCGAGCTCGTCGAGGAGGAGGGCGAGCTCGTCGGCCAGCCGGAGCCGGTGCTCGACCGGCATGCGGGGGTCGTAGCCGGCGAGCAGGCGGGCGAGCAGGAGCTGGCGGCGCACCCGGCCGATCGCCGGCGGCAGGTCCGCCTCGGTCCCGCCGGCCGGCATCGTCTCCTCGGGTTCGACCTCGCCGATCGGCTGGATCCGCGGCAGCATCAGCGCCCGGCCGCCGCTCTGGCGGAGGAAGGCGTCCCGCAGCGTCCGGCAGGCCCGCCGGGTCGGCAGGAGCACGAGACCGTCGATCAGCCCAGCGGGTGACCTCCCGGCCTCGTCGAGCAGGCCACGCGCCAGGACATCGACGAACGACCGGTGCGGCGGAATGGTATAGATCTCGCCCATCGGCTCCAGGCTACACGGCCGCGGGGGGCGGCGTCAGTCCCCGAACAGGTGCGTCCGGTACCACGGCCGCAGCGGGGCGAGCGCGGGGTGCGCGAGGTCGCGCCGGAGATGCGCCTCGACCCGGGGCAGGAGGTCGAGGTAGCGGCGCTTGCCGTCCTCGACCGCGAGGCGGCGGAACAGACCCAGGATCTTGCTGTTCCGCTGCGCGCCGAGGATTGCGTAGGCCGCGGCGAAGCGGGCCGGGTCGAGCTCCGGCCGGCGCCCGAGATAGCGCTCGATCATCGCCGCGGCGAGGTCGGGCGGGACGTCGCGCCGGGCATCCTCGAGCAGCGAGACGAGGTCGTAGGCCGGGGGGCCGACCCGGGCGTCCTGGAAGTCGAGCAGGCCGATCCGGGCGCGCCCCTCGCGCTCGCCCAACCACTGCAGGTTGTCGGCGTGGTAGTCGACGTAGACGAAGGCCTCCGGGCCGGTCCGGGATGCCGGCAGGAGCGCCTTCCAGAGGCTCCGGAAGGCGTCGGCCGCGTCGGCGGCGAGGCCCGGGACGGCGTGGCCGAGGAAGACCTCGAGCTCGGCCATCAGGCGGGCGTCGTCGTAGGGCGGCAGGCCTTCGGTCGGCGCCTCGCGCTGGAGATCGACCAGGAGGTCGACCGCCGCGGCGTAGAGACCGTGCTGGTCGCCACCGGCTGCGAGAAGGCGGCTGAACGACTGGTCGCCCAGGTCCTCGAGCAGGACCAGCCCGTGCGCGCGATCGGCGGCCAGCACCTCGGGCACGCTCAGCCCGAGCCGGGCGAGCGCCGCCTGGACGTGGAGAAACGGCGCTACGTCCAGCCGCTCGGGCGGGCAGTCCATCAGGATCGCCGGGCGCGGGCCGGCGATCCGCTCGTAGCGCCGCGCCGACGCGTCCCCGGCGAGCCGCCGGCGGACGGCGCCAGCGAAGCCGTGCGCGGCGAGGAAGGCCTCGGTCGCCGCGCTCCGCTCAGCCACCGGCGATCGCCGGCAGCCGGCCGGCCCATTCGGCGCCGGCGACGATCTCGAGGGTCCGCCGGTCCTCGTCCGCGCCCGGTCCGATCCGGATCAGCAGGCCGCCCTCCGGCAGCCGGTCCTCGCCATGCTCCGGCCACTCGACCAGGAGCGCCGCCCCCGGCTCGACCGCGTCGAGCCCGAGGTCGACGAGCTCGTCCGCACCGCCGATCCGGTAGAGGTCGGCATGGCGCAGGGTCAGCCCCGGCAGCTCGTAGTCCTGGACCAGGGTGAAGGTCGGGCTCGGCACCTCGACGGGCCGTCCGGCGCGGCTCTGGATCAGGGCCCGCGCGAAGGTGGTCTTGCCGGCGCCGAGCCCGCCCTCGAGCCGGACCAGGTCGCCGCTCTGGAGCGCGCCGGCGAGCCGGCGGGCGAACCCTTCGAGAGCCGGGAGGTCCAGATCCCGCAGCACCACCGCGCAGGCGTGTCCGGACCCGCTCACGCTGGCCTCGTACCGGACGGTGTGGGTTCTTGGGCCACCCTCACCCCGTCCCTTTCCCTCCCCTCGAGGAAGCGAGCAACGGGTCGCGCCGGCGCGAGCTTCCCTCCCGCTGTGGGAGGGGCAGGGCGGGGGGTGGAAGACGCATCTATGCCAGCAGGAGCTAGTAGCGGTAGCCCTCCGGCTTGAACGGCCCCTCGGGCTTGACGCCGATGTAGGCCGCCTGCTCGTCGGAGAGGGTGCTGAGCCGGACCCCGAGCTTGTCCAGGTGCAGGCGCGCGACCTTCTCGTCCAGCGCCTTCGGCAGCACGTAGACTTGGCGCTCGTACTTGCCCGGGTTCTGCCACAGCTCGATCTGCGCCAGCACCTGGTTGGTGAACGACGCGCTCATGACGAAGCTCGGGTGGCCGTCGGCGCAGCCGAGGTTCACGAGCCGGCCCTTGGCGAGGACGATGATCTTCTTGCCGTCGGGGAACTCGACCTGGTCGACCTGCGGCTTGACCTCGTCCCACTTGAAGTTGCGCAGCGCCGCGACCTGGATCTCGTTGTCGAAGTGGCCGATGTTGCAGACGATCGCACCGTCCTTCATCGCCCGCATGTGGTCGAGGGTGATGACGTCGCGGTTGCCGGTCGCGGTGACGAAGATGTCGCCGTGCGGCGCGGCGTCGTCCATGGTCACCACCTCGTAACCCTGCATCGCCGCCTGGAGCGCGCAGATCGGGTCGACCTCGGTCACCATCACGCGCGCGCCCTGGCTGCGCATCGATTCCGCCGAGCCCTTGCCGACGTCGCCGAAGCCCGCGACCACCGCGATCTTGCCCGCCATCATCACCCCGGTCGCCCGCTTGATGCCGTCGACCAGGCTCTCGCGCACGCCGTAGAGGTTGTCGAACTTCGACTTGGTCACGGAGTTGTTGACGTCGATCGCCGGCATCCTGAGCGCGCCGGCGCGGGCCATCTCGTGCAGCCGGTGGACCCCGGTCGTGGTCTCCTCCGAGACCCCGCGACAGTCGTCGAGCAGCGGGGCGTACTCCTCGTGCATCATCAGGGTCAGGTCGCCGCCGTCGTCGAGCAGGAGGTTCGGATGCCAGCCGCCCGGCCCCTCGATGGTCTGCCGGATGCACCAGTCGTACTCCTCCTCGGTCTCGCCCTTCCAGGCGAACACCGGGACCCCCTCCGCGGCCATCGCGGCGGCGGCCTGATCCTGGGTCGAGAAGATGTTGCACGAGCTCCAGCGGACCTCGGCGCCGAGGTGGCGGAGCGTCCGGATCAGCACCGCGGTCTCCGTGGTCATGTGCAGGCATCCGGCGATCCTCGCGCCCTCGAGCGGCCGGGCCTCGCCATACTCCTCGCGGAGCGCCATGAGCCCCGGCATCTCCTTCTCGGCGATCAGGACCTCCTTCGCGCCCCATTCGGCGAGGCCCAGGTCGGCGACCTTGAAGTCGTTGGTCTGGCTCATGTTGCTGCTTCGTGCTCTGGAGGGGATGGCGCGCGGGAGGTGCGAGCGGGCTTTAATCACAGGCGCACGGCGAGGGCAAGCCGGGTGCCGCCTCAGCCGCCCCGGTCCTCGCCGAAGCCGTCCTCGACCAGGCGACAGAGCGCGGCGAGCGCTGCCCGGGCCTCGCGGCCGCTGGCCCTGATCTCGAGGTCGCTGCCGGCCGCGGCGGCCAGCATCATCAGCCCCATGATCGAGGTCCCGGTGACGCTCGCGCCGTCCTTCAGGACCTCGACCTCGGCGTCGAACGTCTCCGCCAGCCGGACGAACCGCGCCGCCGCCCGGGCGTGCAGCCCGCGGCGGTTGACCACGCGCACCCGGCGCCTGCGGGCGTCCGCCATCGGCTCAGCTCTTGTCGACGGAGAGCAGCGTGCTCGCGACGTTGATGTACTTGCGCCCGGCCTCCTGCGCCAGCGCCACCGCCTGCTTGAGCGGCTCGTGCCCACGTACCGAGGCGAGCTTGATCAGCATCGGCAGGTTGATGCCCGCGATCACCTCGATGTTGCTCTTGTCCATGATCGAGATCGCGAGGTTGGAGGGCGTGCCGCCGAACATGTCGGTGAGCAGGATCACGCCCTCGCCCTCGTCGACGGCCTCGACCTCGTGGAGGATGTCGACCCGCCGCTGCTCGACGTCGTCGTCGGGGTCGATCGAGACCGCGCGCACGCCGGGCTGCGGCCCGACCACGTGCTCCATGGCCGCGATGAACTCCTCGGCGAGCCGGCCGTGGGTGACCAGGACGAGGCCGATCATCGGGACGCGCTGCCCGCCGGCAGGGAGTCGGCCTCGAGCGGCGGCCCGAAATGCGCCTCCGGGGTGTCGCGGTGACGGACCAGGGCGGGCCAGCCGGCGTGCCGGAGGCTGGCCGCGATCGCCTCGGCCACCGTGACCGAACGGTGGCGGCCGCCGGTGCAGCCGAAGGCGGCGGTCAGGTAGGTCTTGCCCTCCTGCTTGTAGCACGGCAGCAGCGTGACGATCAGGTCGCTCAGTCGCTCGACCAGGAAGGCGTAGGCGGGATCGGCCTCGATGTAGCGCCGCACCTCGGGATCGCGGCCGGTGAGCGGCCTGAGGTCGTCGACGTAGTGCGGATTGCGGAGGAAGCGCACGTCGAACACGAGATCGGATTCCCGCGGCAGGCCGTTGCGGAAGGCGAACGAGACCACCGAGACGACCAGCTGGTCGCCGGTCTCCGCGCCGAAGTGGCCGACCAGGAGCTCGCGCAGATCCTTGGGCGCGAGCTGGGAAGTGTCGATCACCAGATCGGCGCGCGCCCTGAGCGGCTCCATCAGCGCCCGCTCGCGGGCGATGCCGTCCATGATCGGCCGCTCCCCCGCGAGCGGGTGGCGCCGCCGGGTTTCGGTGAAGCGCCGCCGCAGGACCTCGCTTTCACAGTCGAGGAACAGGAGCTTGACCTCTTCCTGGAGATCAGCCGCCGGCTCGAGCAGCAGCTGGAGCGCGTTCGGATCGAACGACCGGCTCCGGCAGTCGATCCCGATCGCGATCTTCCGGCCGCGCGGATCGCCCGGCCGGACCAGGGCGCCGAGCAGGGTTGCCGGGAGGTTGTCGACCGCCTCGTAGCCGATGTCCTCGAGCACCTTCAGCGCCGTCGTCCGGCCGGCGCCCGCCATGCCGGTGACCAGCAGGATCCGGCTCATCGACGGCTCAGCCGACCCGCTCGGCGGCGAGCGCGAGGCGCACCGCCGCCGGCGCCGAGGGCGCCTCCGGGTCGACCCGGATCAGGGGGCGCGCCACGCCCAGCAGCCGGCAGCTCGCGGGTGCGGGGAGCCGCTCGATCTGGCGCCGCGGCGTGAGCTCGACGACCAGCGCCAGGGGCGCGCCGGCCCGTGCGGCGACCCGGAGGATCCCGATCCCGCGCACCTCGATCAGCCCGTGCAGCCGGTCCGGCGCCCGGGCGGCCAGCGCCGCGCCCCGACGCTCGATCAGGACCTGGTCGTCGGCCACCAGCATGGCGCCGCAGTCGATCAGGCGGAGCGCGAGGTCCGACTTCCCTGCGCCGGACCGGCCGCGCAGCAGGACGCCCTGGCCGCGGAGCTCGACGCAGGTGGCGTGCAGGCGCAGCACCTCGCGCATGCGCTCCGGCCGCGCCGGGCGCGCCTCCGCAGCCGCGACCTCAGGCAGCATGGCATTCCGGCTTCTGGGTGAGCAGGCGATAGATCGCCGCCCGGTCCTTCTCGCGCCGAAGCTTCTCGCGCAGCGCCGGGTTGCGCAGCAGCCGCGAGATCCGCGCCAGCGCCTTCAGGCTCTCGGTGTCGGCGCCGACCGGCGCCAGCAGCAGGACGATCAGGTCGCTCGGCTGGTCGTCCAGCGATTCGAAGTCGACCGGCTGGTCGAGGCGGGTGAACAGGGCGACCACGCGGTCGAGCGAGGCGAGGCGCGCGTGCGGGATGGCGATGCCGTGGCCGATTCCGGTCGTGCCGAGGCGCTCGCGCTCGAGCAGGGCCTCGAGGACCTCCTGCTGGTCGGCCCCGACCACGCCGGCCGCCAGCCTCGCCAGCTCGCGCAGGACCTGGCGCTTGCTTCGGCAGGAGGCGAGGTCGAGGAAGACCTCGTTCGGGCTCAGAATGTCGGCGATCTCGACCACGCGAACGTCTGCAACCTCAGGACGGCCGGAAGGCCCGGCAGGTCACCGGAAGCGCCGGGCGGACCTTTTCGTCTCGACCATGTCCAGACGCGCTTTTGCGCAGGGTTGGCACGGGGTTGGCGCTCCCGAACAGCTCCCGGATCGAGAGGATGAGACGAAAGGAGGTGTTAGGCAAGCCTTAAGGCCTTCGCCCTCCGGCGCTGCACCGACGAGGGAATTGCCAGCGATTCCCGATACTTGGCGACGGTCCGTCGGGCGACGACGATGCCGTCGCGCTTGAGGGCGTCGACGATCTGGTCGTCCGAGAGCACCCGCTCCCGCGCCTCGCCGTCGATCAAACCCTTGATCTGCTGCCGGATCGCCTCCGCGGCGTGGCTGGTTTCGGCGCCCGTGCCGGGCAGGGCGTTGGTGAAGAAATACTTGAACGGAAATGTGCCGCGAGGCGTAGCGACGTACTTGTCGGCAGTCGCGCGCGAGATCGTGCTCTCGTGCAGCCCGGTCGCTTCCGCGATGTCCCGCAGCACCAGCGGCCGCAGGTGGCGGGCGCCGTGAACCAGAAAGCCCTGCTGCCGCGCGACCACCGCTTCGGCCACCCGCAGCACGGTCCGGGCCCGCTGGTCGAGCGCCTTCACCAGCCAGTTGGCCGTTTGAAAGCGCTCGCTGGCGAAGCTCCGCGCCCGCTCGTCGCGGCTGGCTTTGGCCACCTCGGCGAAGTAGCTGTTGTTGACCAGGACCTTGGGCAGGGTGGCGCCGTTCAGCTCGACCCGCCAGGGACCGC
>DASUSF010000259.1:0-18652 GCA_036375275.1 Geminicoccaceae bacterium
CCTCGCGGACGCCGGACGACATCCGACAGGATGTTGGTGTCGAGCAGGAAGCGCCTGCCGCCCATTGCTCAAAGATCGACCGGCTCATGCTCGAGTTCGTCGATCGCCGGGAAATCTTCCTCGACCTCCGGAAGAGCATCCAGGAGCGCAAACAGCGATCTCGGGGATAGCGGCTCGATGACCAGCCGGTCGCCCTCCTTGCGCATGATCGCATCCTGCCCCGGCAGTTCGAATTCCCGTGGAATACGCACGGCTTGGTTGCGGCCGTTCCGGAACAGCCTGACGCGGCGTTCGAGGGGCACAGGCCGAAGCACAGGCCACGGGCGTGGGGTCGGTCAAGCTCGCTCCTTCGCCAGCGCGCGCTGCATGATCACCGTGTCCAGCCAGCGGCCGTGCTTGAAGCCGATGTCGGTCAGCGTGCCGACGAGGCGGAAGCCTGCGCGCTCATGCAGGCGGATCGAGGCGAGGTGGGCGGAGTCGCCGATGATCGCCACCATCTGGCGCATCCCCGCCGCGCCTGCCCGATCGATCAGCGTGGCCAGGAGCAGCCGGCCGATGCCCGCCCGGCGGACGTCCCGGGCGACGTAGACCGAGTTCTCGACCGAGTAGCGGTAGGCCGCCCGCGGCCGGTACGGGCCCGCGTAGGCATAGCCCACGACCTGCCCGCCGGCGGTCGCGACAAGGTAGGGCAGGCCGCGCTCCCTGATCGCCCCGTAGCGCCGGGTGATCTCGGCGAGGTCGGGCGGCTCGATCTCGAACGACGCCGTGCCTGCCACGACCTCGACGGCATAGATCGCGCGGATGGCGTCGAGGTCGTCCGGCCGCGCCGCCCGAATCGCCGGTGACGCCGACATCGCTCCCGCTCAGCCCTGCGTCCTGCCGCTCCGGCTTCCGGTCGAAGGTCGGCTGCTGCGTGCCTCGGCGGCGGTGGCCCCCGGGCCGGCGGCGGGGTCCGGCCAGCCGAAGGCGTCGGCGTCGATGCTCCGGCCGTCGTCGTGGAGGCGGTCGTCGGCCGGCGAATCGTAGATCACCAGGAGCTCGCGCGCGCCGTCGGGCGCATCGATCCAGCACATCCCCTCCGGATGGTCGGTGCCGCAGCCGTACGGGAGCAGGCTCACCAGCTCCAGGCTGCCGCGGCTCACCACGGTCTGCTCGAGCGCCTCGAGGCAGCCCGGCCAGCGGTAGAGCGCGACCGGACCGTCGAGGTCCATGGTCGGCCCGGCGAGGATCAGGAGCGCGTCGCCGTCGAACTCGAGCTCGCGGATCCCGAGCCCGCCGAGGTCGAGGAGGTGCTTGGCGTAGCGCCGGCCGGCCGCGGCGAGCTTCCGGGGCTTCAGCCGGCCGGGCTTCGCCTCCTTGACCTCGAGCTCGATCAGCATCGCCCAGCCGCGGAGCACGGGGCCGCGCAGCCCGAGGAAGACCCGGTCCCCCTTGACCGCGATGCCCTCGATGTCGAAGCCGTTCTCCTTCGCCGGCACGCTCATGAAGCGCCCGATGTGCTCGTCGTCCCCGAGCAGCCTGGCGAGCTTGCCGCCCTTCTTGCCCATCTTGAGGCAGGCGGCGCGGCGCATGGTCGTGCCGTCGGCCTCGATCTCCGCCGCGAGATCGAAGACGCCGGCCGCCGTCTCGACCAGAGGCACCCGCCCGAGGAAGTGGCGGTTGGCGTGGAAATCGATGTCGGTCAGACGCTCGAGCGCGGCCTCGGGATCGTGCTCGCCGGGCTTGGGCTTCTCGCGGGTCAGGCTGTGCGAGCCGACCACCCAGAGGTAGCCGCCGTCGACATCGAGCCCCTCGATGTCCATCTCCTCGCCCGGCCCTTCGGGCAGGTCGAAGATGTCCCCGAGCGAGAACCCCTGGTGGCGGCCGAACGCGCCGCCGTCCGCAGCGACCAAGCGCTCGACCCCGGAGAACTCGTCGTTCGAGGTCCAGAGGCAGCGCCCCGACGAGGTGGCGGCCGACAGATCGCCCCGGGGCGCCTCGTCGGCGTGGCCGATCTCGTCCGGCTCGAGGAAGCTCAGCCGGACCCGCCGCTTCACCTTCGCCATCTGGTGCGCCATCGCCCGCTCCGCCCTGTGCCCAGCCCTGCATGAGAAGCGTCCGCTGCGGAGATTGCAACGGCCGGCTATTCGATCGTGACGTCGACCTCCCGGCTCCGCTCGCCCCGCCGCATTCGCCACTCGCCCCAGAGCGGCCAGACCAGCAGCACGATCGAGACCAAGAGGAAGATCAGCGGCAGCGGGCGGGTGAACATCGGCTCGATCGAGCCGGCGGTCATCATCAGCCCCGAGCGCAGCTTCTCCTCGGCCAGCGGCGCGAGCACGAAGCCGATCACGAACGGCCCGAGCGGCACCTTCGCACGTTCCAGCAGGTAGCCGACGACGCCGAAGATCAGCATCACCCAGACGTCGAACATGGTGTTGTCGAGCGCATAGGCGCCGATCACGCAGAACACCATGATCACCGGCAGGATGAAGGTCCGGGGCACGTACATCAGCCTGGAGACGAAGCCGACCGCGCCGGTCATGATCACGAACATCAGCACGTTCGCGACCAGGCAGGCGGCGATCATCGCCCAGACGATGTCGGCGTTCGACAGGAAGAGCGTCGGGCCGGGCTGGATCGAGTGGATCATCAGGGCGCCGATCAGGATCGCGTCGATCACCGAGCCCGGGATGCCCATCGCGATCAGCGGGATGAGCGCCCCGCCGACGGTCGCGTTGTTCGCCGCCTCCGAGGCGACGATGCCCTCCTCCGAGCCCTTGCCGAAGCGCTCGGGGGTGCGCGACATGTTCTTGGCCGCGGTGTAGGCCATGACCGAGCCGATCGAGGCGCCGACGCCCGGGAGGATGCCGACCCAGGTGCCGATCAGCGACGAGCGGACCAGGTTCACCGCCTGGTCCTTCCAGTCGCGGAGCGACATCAGGAGCCCCTTGTTCGACATCTCGACCCGCTCGACCTTGCGGTTGATCTCGACGATGTCGGCGATGATCTGGCTGACCGCGAACACCCCGATCAGCACCGGGAGGAGCTTCAGGCCGCTGTTCAGCATGTACCAGTCGAAGGTGAGCCGCGGCTGGCCGGTCGAGGGGTCGACGCCGGGCATCGAGACCAGCATGCCGAGCAGCCCCGAGATCAGCCCCTTGATCAGGCTGCCCTGGCTGACCGAGGCGATCAGCACCATCGCCATCAGGATCAGGGTGAAATACTCGAAGGGACCGAAGCGGGTGGCGATGATCGAGAGCGGCTTGGAGAGGAAGAACAGGAACACCCAGGAGATCAGCCCACCGACGAAGGAGGCGGTGATCCCGAGGCCGAGGGCGCGGCCGGGGCGCCCGCTCTGCGCCATCGGGTAGCCGTCGAAGGTGGTCATGACCGAGGCCGGCGTTCCCGGCATGCGGAGCAGCGTCGCCGTGATCAGCCCGCCCGAGATCGCGCCGACGTACATCGAGACCAGCAGGATCACCGCGTTGGTCGGCGCCATGTAGAAGGTGAGCGGCAGCGTCAGCGCGATCAGCATGGCGCCGGTCAGGCCCGGGATCGCCCCGACCACGATGCCGAGCGAGGTGCCGATCAGCGTGAAGAGGAAGGGCAGCGGCGTGAAGATCGTGCCGAGCGCGCCGAGGAAATCACCACCCACAGATCAAAGCCCCGGCAGGTCGACCACGAAGACGCGGGTGAACACGTACTGGCAGCCGTAGCCGGTGATCACCGCCACGAGCGCGATCCACGGCAGGAGCCGGGTCTGGAACCGGACCACGAAGCCGATCGCAAGCAGCAGATAAGCGATCGTGAGGGGAGCGAAGTCGAGGAGGCGGAGCTGCAGCGCGAGCACGTACGCCATCGTCAGGACGAAGACCACCAGCGCGTCGCGCGGGCGAAGCTCCAGCTCCACGGGCGCGACCGTCACCTGGCCGCGCATGGTCGTGAGCACCGCCCGGCCCATCACCACGAGCGCGCAGAGGATGATCAGTCCGGCGGTCGCCTGCGGGATCGGCGCGGATCCGAGCGGCTCGAACGTGCCGGGCGGGATGTCCCGGGTCTCGAACAGCACGACGCCGCAGACCACGATCAGCAGCACGGCGAGGGCGATGTCGGTCCTCGGGCTGGAGCCGTCAGGCACGGGCGTCCGACGCCTCCAGAGGCCGCTCCGCCACTACTTCTGCGCCGCCTGCTCGGCCACCGGCTGGATGCGCTCCCAGGTCTCCTCGAGGCTCGCCTGCAGCTCCTCGCCCCGGAAGAAGACCGGCGCGAACAGCTTGTCCTCGTAGAGCTTCTTGATCCGGTCGGTCTCGCTCGCCTGCTCGAGCGCGTCGGCCATGCCCTCGACCGCCTCGTCGGGCGTCCCCGGAGGGGCGAACCACCAGCTGTCGATGCAGAACACCATGTCGCGCCCGAGCTCCTTCATGGTCGGGAGGTCCGCAAGCTTCGGGTGCCGCTCCTCGCCGGTGTAGGCGAGCGGCTTGATCTGCGCCTCGGGGTTCTCGGAGCCGTCCGGCATCCGCGTGAAGTTCATCACTTCGGCGCCCGAGAGGATGGTCGCGTTGGTCTGGCCGCCGGTCAGCGCCGTGAAGTTCGCGGTGCCGCCGCCGATCTGGACGAAGCGGAACTTGGCGCCGGGCTCCGTGTTCTGGAGCATGATCCCGGCCATGTGGTTGATCGCGCCGAGGTTCGCGCCGAAGATCAGGGTGTCGGGCTCGGCCGCCGCCTTCTCGAGCAGCTGGTCGACGCTGTCGATGCCGCTGTCCTTCCTGACCATCGGGGTCAGGCAGAACTGGCCGGTCGCAGCGACCGGGATGAAGTCCCGCCAGCTGAAGTCGAGCACGCCCGCGCCCTCGCCGCCCATGAGCGCGATGTGGATGGTCAGGAACTCGTAGCCGTCGGGCTCGGCCTCGAGCACCCGGCGCGAGCCGATCGAGTAGTGGCCGCCGACGTTGATGATGGTGATCGGCTGGTCGAGGATGTCGTTCTCCTCGATCGCCGCGGCAAACGCCCGGGTGATCGTGTCGGAGGTGCCGCCGGCCATGAACGGCACGATCACCTTGATCGGCTTCTCCGGCCAAGCGGCCTCGGCCGCCCCGATGCCCATCAGCCCGACCGCCGCGGCCGCGATCAGCCATCTCCGCATGTCCCGCCTCCCTCGCTGCATTCTCCCTGAGCGGCGCGAGCTTAGGCAACGGGCCGGCGGGCGGCAACCCGCCGCGGCGGCGCCGGCTTCAGGCGGGCGAGCCGGTCTCCCCGGGACGGTGCGGATGGGCGAGCAGCCAGACCACGACCTCTTCCGCCGCCCGGTCGGGCGGGAAGACGGGGTAGAAGACCCTCTCGATCATGCCGTCGAGGGCGATCAGGGTGAGCCTACGGATCAGCGTCCCGCCCTCGACCTCGAAGGTCGGGAGGTCGAGCGCGCGGGCGAACGCGAGCTCGTGGTCGGAGACCAGCGGGAACGGCAGGCCCAGCCGGCCCACGATCTCCTTCTGATCCGCCGGCGGCTGGGTGCTGAGCCCGACGACCTGGGCATGCAGCGCGCGGATCTCGTCGTGCCGGTCGCGGAAGCCGATCGACTGGGGGGTGCAGCCGCGGGCACCCGGGATCCGGTCCCAGCCCTCCGGCATCGCCACGCCGGGCCGCCCGGCGCGGGGAAAGCAGTAGATCACCAGCCGGCCGGGCACCGACGCGAGGTCGACCGTGCCGCCGTCGGTCGAGGCGAGCTGCACGTGGGGCAGCTCCCGGCCCTTGAGGTGGTCCGCGGCGCCGTCGTCCTCGGGCTCCGGCAGGTCCGCCGGCAGCCGGGTGGGATCATGGGTCGTGGCATCGGTCATGGCTGCAGCACCTCCTCGATCCGGGACGTGATCAGGGCCGACGTCGGCTCGACCCGGGACGGCCAGGCGCCGAGCAGCTCCCCCTCCGGCCCGACCAGGTACTTGTGGAAGTTCCAGTTCGGCCCGGCCGCGTCGCCGAGCTCCGCCCTGACGTGGGCGAAGAAGGGGTGCGAGCCGTCCCCCTTGACCACCTGCTTCTCGGTCAGGGGGAAGTCGATGTCGAAGTTGACCTCGCAGAAGTCCTTGATCTCGGCCTCGCTCCCCGGCTCCTGGTTGCCGAAGTCGTTGGACGGCACGCCGATCAGGACGAAGCCGCGGTCGCGGTAGCGCTCGAAGAGATCCTGGAGGCCCGCATACTGGTAGGTGAAGCCGCAGAGCGACGCGGTATTGACCACCAGGACCGGGCGCCCCGCGAAGTTCCGGAGCGGCATCGGCTCGCCCTCGATCGAGACGAAGCCGAAGTCGTGCGCCGAGCCCGCCTCGGCCGGCGTCTCCCCCGCAGATCCGGCCATGACCGCGAGCAGCGTGAGCAGAATGATCGGAGCGCGCATCCGGTCCTCCGGCAGTCGAGGGTTCGCTCTACTTTAAGCGAGATAGGGAGCGCGGCCAGCAGGTCCAGAACGCGGCGCGGCGTCGGCGCCACGCAGGTCGTGGCCGCGGTCGGCGGTCACGTGAAGGACACGATGCCTGGCGAACCTTGAAAGGTGTTGGGCTCCGCCTGATGTTAGAGATGCGTGCGATCCGTGGCAGCCACCTGCCGCGCGCCTGATCAATTACCCAACTCTAGCGGGCGGCTGACGCGATGCAGGATGCTTCGGGCGGCATGGCCGGATGCGGTACCGGGGCGGGCGGGCCGCCGAGGTTGTTCGCCTGGCACGGGCGATCGGTCCCTGCCGAAATAGAGCGCTTCGGCCTCCCGATCGTTAACCTCTCGCCAACCGACGCCGGACGAGACTGCCGCGGCGGGTGGGCGCCGGTGGCGTCGTCCCTGAACTGGATCTGAGCGCTTGTCGGTGCGACTGCAGCTTCTGATCGCGTTCTGCCTGCTGCTCGCCCTGACGACCGGCGGCGTCTGGTACTGGCAGCGGGTCCCGGAAGGCATCGCCGAAGCGGCGGTCGGCGGCGCCGCGCGAAGCGTGCCGGTCGAGGTGGTGCGCGCCGAAGCGGGGACGGTGCGCGAGCGCGTCGAGGCGGTGGGCACCACCCTCGCGCGCCAGGCGGTCGACATCGTCCCCCTGACCTCCGGCCGGCTCGCGGCGCTGCCGTTCGCGCCGGGCGAGCAGGTGGCGGCGGGCGCGGTCCTGGCGCGGCTCGACGATGCCGCCGAGCGCGCGAGCGTGGCCGAGGCGGCGGCGGCAGTGCGCGAGGCGGAGCTGGCCCTCGAGCGGGCCCGCCGCCTGCGCACCAACAACACGGTCGCCCAGGCGACGGTGGACGAGCTCGAGGCGGCGTATCTCGGCGCCCGCGCGCGGCTCGATGGCGCCCAGAAGGACCTCGACGACCGGACCGTCCGCGCCCCCTTCGCGGGCCTCGTCGGCATGCGCCGGGTCGACGTCGGCGCGCGGGTCGACGACGAGACCGTCCTGACCACCCTCGACGACCTGTCCGAGGTCGAGATCGAGTTCAGCGTGCCGGAGGTCTTCTTCGGCCGGGTGCGCGTCGGGCAGCCGGTCGAGGCCACCAGCAGCGCGTTCTCCGGGCAGGTGTTCAGCGGGCGCATCCGGAGCGTCGACACCCGGATCGGCCAGATCTCGCGCGCGGTCAAGGTCCGGGCGGTGTTGCCCAATCCCGATCTCGCGCTGCCCGCGGGCATGTTCATGCACGTCGACGTCGTGCTCGAGGAGCGGCCGGCGGTGCTGATCCCGGAAGAGGCGGTGGTCGCCGAGGGCAGCGGGACCTTCGTCTATGTCGCCGAGGAGGGACGGGCGGCGCGCCGGACGGTCCGCCTCGGCCAGCGCCGCGCCGGCGAGGTCGAGGTGCTGGACGGCGTGGACGTGGGCGCCGCGGTGATCCGGACCGGGCTCCAGCAGCTGCGCGAAGGCGCCTCGATCGAGGTCCGGAACGAGCCCCGCGCCGAGGCCGCGGAGGGCGCATGATCTCCGAGTTCTGCATCAAGCGCCCGGTCTTCGCCGCCGTGCTGAGCCTGCTGATCATCGTGCTCGGCACCGCCTCTCTGCTGCGCCTGCCGATCCGCGAGCTGCCGGACGTCGATTCCGCGGTCGTCTCGGTGACCACCACCTACACCGGGGCCGCGCCCGAGATCATCGACACCGACGTCACGGAAGTGATCGAGGGCGCGGTCGCCAGCGTCGCCGGGATCAAGACCATCTCGTCGTCGAGCCGCCGCGGGCGCGGCCGGACGGTGATCGAGTTCGAGCCGGGGCGGGACATCGACGATGCGGCGAGCGACGTGCGGGACGCGGTGGCGCGGGTCCGGGACGAGCTGCCGGACGAGGTCGACGAGCCGCTGGTGACCAAGAGCGACAGTGATTCCGATCCGGTGATGCGGATCGCGATCACCAGCGACCGGATGAGCCCGGCCGAGATCACCGACTACGTCGACCGCTTCATCGTCGACCGGCTCTCGACCCTCGACGGCGTGGCCCAGGTCGACATCTTCGGCGAGCGGCGCTACGCGGTCCGGATCTGGCTCGACCGGCGCGCCCTGGCGGCGCGCGACCTCACGATCGACGACATCGAGCAGGCGCTCCGGCGGAACAACGTGGAGCTGCCGGCGGGCGAGCTGAAGTCGACGCAGCGCCAGTTCACGGTCCGTGCCCAGAGCCGGCTCGCCGAGGCGGCGCAGTTCGAGCAGATCGTGATCGACCGGATCGACGGCTACCCGGTCCGGATCGCCGACGTCGCCCGGGTCGAGCGCGGGGTCGAGGACGACGAGACGATCGTCCGCTCGGACGGCCGGGAAGCGGTCGGCCTCGGGGTGCTCCGACAGTCGCAGGCCAACACGATCCGGATCTCCAACCGCGTGCGCGAGCAGCTCGACCTGATCCGCCCGACCCTGCCCGACGGCATGGAGATCGTGGTCGGCTCGGACGACGCGGTGTTCATCAACCAGTCGATCCGCGAGGTGGTCCAGGCGCTCGGCATCGCCGTGGCGCTCGTCGTCCTGGTGATCTTCGCCTTCCTGATGTCGCCGCGCGCGACCCTGGTCCCCGCGGTCACGATCCCGGTCGCGGTGATCGGCTCCTTCCTCGGCATCCACGCCCTCGGCTTCTCGATCAACGTGCTCACGCTCCTCGCCCTGATCCTCGCGATCGGGATCGTGGTCGACGATGCGATCGTCGTGCTCGAGAACATCCAGCGCCGGATCGAGCACGGCGAGAGCCCGCTGGTCGCGGGCGTGCTGGGGGCGCGCCAGGTGACCTTCGCGGTGATCGCGACCTCCCTGACCCTGATCGCGGTGTTCGTCCCGATCTCGTTCCTGGAGGGTCAGGTCGGGCGCCTGTTCACCGAGTTCGGCTTCGTCCTCGCCGCCGCGGTCGCGATCTCGACCCTGGTCGCGCTCACCCTCTGCCCGGCGCTCTGCACCGCGCTCCTGAAGCCGAGCGACGGCCAGGGCTGGGGCGCGCGGATGCTCGATCGCGGGCTCGGCCGGCTGACCCGCGGCTACCGCCGGCTGCTCGCCTACGCCCTCGAGGCGCCGATCCTGGTCCTGCTGCTCGCGCTCATGGCCGGCGCCGCCTCGTTCGGCCTCCACCGCGTGCTGCCGCAGGAGCTGACGCCGGGCGAGGACCGCGGCGTGTTCTTCGTGCCGGTCACCGCGCCGCAGGGCGCGACCGTCGCCGCCACCGACGCCGAGACCAGGAAGGTCGAGGCGATCGTCCAGCCGCTGCTCGAGAGCGGCGAGGCCACCCGCATCTTCGCGATCGCCGGGCGCGGCGGGCAGTCGCACCGCGCGTTCGTGGTGGTCCGGCTCACCGACTGGGGCGAGCGGAGCCAGGACCAGCAGTCGATCATCCGTCCCCTGATCCCGCGGCTCGGCGACCTGTCCGGCGCCCGCGCCTTCCCGGTCAGCCCGGCCGGCCTCGGCCTCCGCGGCAGCCGGACCCCGCTCCAGATCGTGATCGGGGGGCCGGACTACGCGAGCGTCAAGGGGTGGAGCGAGGCGATCCTGCGCCGCGCCGAGCAGAACCCGGGCCTGCTCAACCTCGAGACCGACTTCGAGCAGAACCAGCCGCAGTTCGACGTCCTGATCGACCGGCCGCGCGCCGACGATCTCGGGATCGGCATCGAGACCATCGGCCGGACGCTCCAGACCATGCTGGCGTCGCGCGAGATCACCACCTACGTCGACCGCGGCCGCGAGTATCCGGTGATCGTCCAGGCGCGGGCAGAGGACCGGCAGACCCCGGCCGACCTCGCCAACATCTTCGTCCGCGCCGACCGGAGCGACGAGCTGGTCCCGCTCACCGCCCTGGTCCGGCTCGATGAGGGCGCGGCGGCGCCGGAGCTCCGCCGCTACAACCGGCTGCCCTCGATCACCATCTCGGCGGCGCTCGCGGAAGGGTACGACCTGGGCTCGGCGATCCGGTACATGCAGGACATCGCGACCGACGTCCTGCCGCCCGAGGCGAGCGTCGGCTTCTCCGGCCAGTCGCAGCAGTTCCTCGAGACCTCCGGCGGCGTCGCGATCACCTTCGGGCTCGCCCTCCTGATCGTCTTCCTGGTGCTCGCCGCCCAGTTCGAGAGCTTCATCCACCCGCTGATCATCATGCTCTCGGTGCCGCTCGCGGTGACCGGCGCGCTGCTCTCGCTCTGGCTGACCGGGACCTCGCTCAACGTCTACAGCCAGGTCGGGATCATCCTCCTGATCGGCCTGATGGCGAAGAACGGCATCCTGATCGTCGAGTTCGCGAACCAGCTCCGGGATTCCGGCATGCCGGTCAGGGACGCGATTCTCGAGGGCTCGGCGCTTCGCTTCCGCCCGATCCTGATGACCGTGGTCTCGACCGTGCTCGGCGCTGTGCCCCTCGCCGTGGCGACCGGCGCCGGGGCCGAGAGCCGGGCGGCGATCGGCATCGTCGTGATCGGCGGGCTCGGCCTCGCTTCCATCCTCACCCTGTTCGTGACCCCGGTGCTCTACGACCTGCTGGCCCGCTTCACCCGGCCGACCGGCGCGATCGAGCGCCAGCTCGCCCGGGAAATGCCGGTCCGCCCCGCCTGATCCGGCCGACCTCCCGGCCGGCGACCACTCAGCCGGGCGATTCGCGGGCTTCGACGAGGCGCGCGATCTCGCGGTCGCCCGGCATCTGCCGCGCCCGCAGCCCGCGGACGATTCCGGCGCGGTCCTCGACCGAACGGTTCTGGCTGAGCTTCAGGTTGGCCTGTATGCCCTCGACGCGCACCCGGAAAGCGACGACCCCCTTCATCATGCCGGCGAGGTAGTCGGCCGGCTGGTCGTCGAACCGCCAGCCCGCGCCCTCGAAGAACCCGGTCAGGCGGCGGAGCGCCGCCTCCACCTCGCCGGGCTCGCCCAGGAGTTCGGCCCGGCCATGCACGTGCGCCGCGACGTAGTCCCACGTCGGCACCGCGGGGCCGCTCGCGTACCAGGTCGGCGTGACGTGCGCGTGCGGGCCGCTGAACACGCACAGCACGTCCTGCCCGTCGAGGCTCCGCCACTGCGGATTGGCGCGGGCGAGGTGCCCGATCAGCCACTCGCTGCCATCGGCCAGCATCGGGGTATGGCTCGCGAGCGGGCGGCCGTCCGCCTGCGAGACCAAGAGCGCAAACGGGTGCGCCTCGACGACGGCGAAGGCCTCGTCGATCGAGGTGGGGCGGAAGTGCGGTGCGGTGTACAAGATCGTGCCGGTCCTGGAGCCTCGAGCGGATCCCGACGCGACGGAGGCGCCGCCCGCTCTGGTGAACCCGCTCCAGACTGGGAGCGGCCTAGCCGGTGGCGAGCATAGGGGCGAGAACGGCTCGCCGTCAGCGCCACATCGTGCGGAATCGAGAGGGCCATTTTGATCCGGTTCGTGAGCGGCGGATCAATCGGGGACGGCCACCACGCCGGCGTGCCGGAGCCGCAGGATCTCGTCCTCGTCGAAGCCGATCTCCCGGAGCAGCTCCGGCCCGTGCTCGCCGAGCGCCGGGGCGGGGGTGCGGAGCGTCCCGGGGGTGAGCGAGAGGCGCGGCACGGCGCCGTGCATCGGCAGCGGGCCGGCCGCCGGGTCGGGCACCTCGACCAGCACCCGGCGCTCGTGCACGTAGTCGCTCGCCGCCAGGTCGGCCTCGTCGTTCACCGGGCCGACCGTGACCTCGGCGGCCTCGAAGAAGTCCAGCACCTCGGCCTGCGTCCGCGCGCCGATGAATTCCGCGACCACGCCTTCGACCACCTCCCGGTTGGCGAGGCGGGCGGCGTTGGTCGCGAAGCGCGGGTCGTCGACCATGTCGGGCCGGCCGATCGCGCGCAGCAGGCGCTCGGCCATGCCCTGGGTCCCGGTCGAGAGCGCCACGTACCTGCCGTCGGCGCAGGTGTAGACGTCGCGCGGGGTCTGGATCATGCAGCGGCTGCCCATGCGCGGCGTCGTCATGCCGGTGAGGCGGTGCTCCGCCGCCTTCGGGCCGAGCATGGCGAGGATCGGCTCGATCAGCGAGAGATCGATCACCTGCCCCTGCCCGTCCGCAGCCTCGGCGACCCGGAGCGCGGTCAGGAACGCGGTCGCCCCGTACAGCCCGGCGAACGCGTCGGCCATGGCGAAGGCCGGGAGCACCGGCGGCCGGTCCGGATAGCCGTTCATCGCGGCGAACCCGCTGAACGCCTCGATCAGGGTGCCGAAGCCCGGCTTGTGCCGGAACGGCCCGTCCTGGCCCCAGCCGGAGATCCGGAGGATCACGAGCCTCGGGTTCCGCGCCAGCAGCACGTCGGGGCCGAGCGCCATCTTCTCGAGCGTGCCCGGTCGGAAGTTCTCGACCAGGCCCCTCGCCGTCCGGGCCAGCTCGAGCAGGATCGCCCGGCCCTCCGCGGCGCGCAGGTCGAGGGCGAGGCTCTTCTTGTTGCGGGCGTAGACCTGCCACCAGGCCGAGACGCCGCCCACGGTCCAGTTGCGCAGGTCGTCGCCGCGCCCCGGCTTCTCGACCTTGATCACCTCGGCGCCGAGATCGGCCAGCACGTGGGTCGTGATGTTGCCGGCGACCAAGCGCGACAGGTCGAGGATCCGGACACCCGCGAGCGGGCCGTGGGCGTCCGGCGTGAAATCCTGCTGCTGCATGCCTCATGTTTCCCCCGGGCGCGGCGCCGAGACAAGCGGCGATGCGCCGGGCCATCTGCGATCGGGCTTGTGCCGGTCCGATGGGGCGGGGACAATCGAGCCTGGAGAGGGAGACGGTCAGGTGAGCATCAGCGAGGCCGCGCGCCGGGCTGCAGGGTGCGTGAGCGAGGAGCGGCTCTGGCGGCGGCTGATGGCGATGGCCGAGATCGGCGGCTTCGCCGGCGGCGGGGTCAACCGGCAGGCGCTTTCGGACGAGGACATCCGGGCCCGCGCCCTCCTGCTGGAGTGGGCCGGCGCGCGTGGCTACCACGCCTCGGTCGACGACATCGCGAACCTGTTCCTGACCCGCGAGGGCCGGGACGCCGACGCGGCGCCGGTGCTCGCCGGCTCGCACATGGACAGCCAGCCGGCCGGCGGCCGGTTCGACGGCATCTATGGCGTGCTTGCCGCCTTCGAGGCGCTCGAGGCCCTGGACGAGGCGGGGATCGCGACCGACCGGCCGGTCGAGGTGGTCGCCTGGACCAACGAGGAGGGCGGCCGGTTCTCGCCCGGCGCCATGGGGTCGGCGGTGTTCTCGGGCGAGCGCCGGCTCGAGGAGTTCCTGGACGTGGCCGATGCCGCCGGCGTCCGCTTCGGCGACGCCCTGGCAGCGACCCTCGCCGCCATGCCGAAGGCCACCCGGCGCCAGCTCGAGTACCCGATCGCCGCCTACATCGAGCCACACATCGAGCAGGGGCCGCGGCTCGAGGCGGAGGGCGCGCCGATCGGCGTCGTGACGGGCATCCAGGGGGCGCGCTGGTACGTCGTCGAGGTCGCGGGCGAGCCGGCTCATGCCGGGACCGCCCCGCTCCGGGGCCGCAAGGACGCGCTCCGGGCGGCCGTGGCCATGATCGCCCGCCTGCAGGAGCTGACCGCCGATCCCGCGGACGTGGTCCGGTTCACGGTCGGCCGGATGGCGGTCGAGCCGAACTCGCCGAACACGGTCCCGGGCAAGGCCACCTTCTCGATCGACCTCCGCCATCCGGCCGCAGACGTGCTGGCGCGCCTGGACGCCGGGATCGAGTCGGCGTGCCGAGGGCTGGCCGGCGGCTGCGAGGTGCGGATCCACCGGACCTTCGAGCGGGAGCCGGTGGTGTTCGCGGACGTCATCGTGCGCAACATCGAGGCCGCGGCCAGCGGGCTCGGCCTCGGCCACCTCCGGCTGCCGTCCGGCGCGTTCCACGACGCCAACTTCATCGCCGACCTCTGCCCGACCGGGATGATCTTCGTCCCCTGCGCCCGCGGCGTCAGCCACAGCCCGAAGGAGGACGCGGCGCCGGGGGACCTCGCTGCCGGCGCCCGGGTGCTCGCCGCGACCCTGGTCGAGCTGACCGGCACCTCGTCCTGAGGCGAGCCCGCCAGAGCCGGGGGGGTGACGTCGACGTCCGGCTTTTCAGTCGCCGCGGAACGCAAGCGGGTGACCGAGGCGTTTACGCGCCGGCATCTTCCGCCGCCGGCGGGGTCGGTCCGACCCTCCGGTGGCGCGCACCAGGGAACCCGCAGATGAACGACCAGCCGCACGACCCGTCCCGCCACCCCGGCATGGGCGCGATCCCGCACGAGGGTGGCGTCGCGTTCCGCGTCTGGGCGCCGCACGCCGATGCGGTGTTCGTCACCGGGTCGTTCAACGGCTGGGCCGAGGACGCCGCTCCGATGACGCGCGAGGACGATGGCACCTGGTATGCGGATCTGAGCGATGCCGGGCCCGGCGACGAGTACCGGTACCTCATCACGAACGGCGAGGTCCGACTGTCGCGCATCGATCCCTATGCCCGGGCGGCGACGAGCTCCGTCGGCAACGGGATCGTGGTCGACCCGACGCACGACTGGCATGGCGACGACTTCCGGATGCCGCCCTGGAACGAGCTGGTGATCTACGAGCTGCACATCGGCACCTTCCACCGTCCGGACGAGGACCGCCCGGGGACCTTCGCCGACGCGATCGAGAAGTTCGGGCATCTCAAGCGGCTCGGCGTCAACGCGATCCAGATCATGCCGGCGATGGAGTTCGCCGGCGACGTCTCCTGGGGCTACAACCCGGCCTACATCTTCGCCGTCGAGAGCGCCTACGGCGGTCCCGCAGGCTTCAAGGCGTTCATCGAGGCGGCGCACCGCGACGGCCTCGCGGTGATCCTGGACGTGGTCTACAACCACTTCGGCCCGAGCGACCTCGACCTCTGGCAGTTCGACGGCTGGAGCGAGAACGACAAGGGCGGGATCTATTTCTACAACGACTGGCGGTGCGAGACGCCCTGGGGCGAGACCCGGCCGGACTACGGCCGCTCCGAGGTTCGCCGGTTCCTCCGGGACAACGCGCTCTACTGGCTGGACGAGTACCACCTCGACGGGCTGCGCTTCGACATGACCCTCTACATCCGCAACGTGCGCGGCGACGAGGGCGACCCGGGGGACGCCCTGGAGGAGGGCTGGAGCCTGCTGCAGGAGATCAACGGCGAGATCCGGGACCGCTTCCCCGGCCGGCTCACGATCGCCGAGGACCTGCGCAACAAGGCCGAGATCACCGGCGACCCGGGGCACGGCGGCGCGGGGTTCGGCGCGCAGTGGGATGCGGAGTTCGTGCACCCGGTCCGGGAGGTGCTGGTCGCCGCCGAGGACGAGGCGCGCCACATGGCGACGGTCGCCCACGCCCTCGGCCACCACTACAACGGCGACCCGTTCCAGCGGGTGGTCTACACCGAGTCCCACGACGAGGTCGCCAATGGCAAGGCGCGCGTCCCGTACGAGATCGCGCCCGGGGATCCCGGGCAGTGGGCGGCGCAGAAGCGCTCCACGCTGGGCGCGGCGTTGATGTTCACGGCGCCCGGAATCCCGATGCTGTTCCAGGGCCAGGAGTTCCTGCAGGGCGAATGGTTCCAGGACACGGTGCCGCTGGACTGGGATCAGAGGGAGGAGTTCCGCGGCATCGTCCGCCTGTACCGCGACCTGATCCGCCTGCGGTTGAACCGGAGCGGCGTGACGCGCGGCCTGTGTGGACGGGGTCTCGCCACCCGGCGGGTCGACGAGGAGCGGAAGCTGGTCGCGTTCCACCGCTGGGACCAGGGCGGCGTCGGGGACGACGTGGTGGTGGTGGCGAGCTTCAGCCACGAGGCGCGCGAGGTCTACCGGATCGGCTTCCCGCACGAGGGGCTCTGGAAGCTGCGTCTGAACACCGACTGGCAGGGCTACAGCGACGACTTCCAAGACTTCTCCAGCCACGACGTCACGGCCGGGCCGGTGGAGTGCGACGGCATGCCGTTCTCGGCCGAGGTCGCGGTCGGCCCCTACAGCGCCCTGATCTACTCGCAGGAAAAGTAGAGCATCATCCGCTCAGGTAGAACTGCTTTCCTGAGCGGTTCTACGCGGATAAAGATGCTCCACATCGTTGTGATAGAGCAGTTTCCTTCGATGAGCGAAGGGTCTGCCTCGACCTGAAGGTGGTTCCTAATCGGCGCCGGTCACCGGTCGCGCGGGTCGAGGGCGTCGCGGAGCCCGTCGCCGATGAAGTTGAAGCAGAACAGCGTGATGGCGAGGAAGCTCGCCGGGAAAATGAGCATCCAGGGCGCGGCCTCCATCTGCTGCGCGCCCTCGCTGATCAGCACGCCCCAGGACGTGAGCGGCTCCTGGACACCGAGCCCGAGGAAGCTCAGGAACGACTCGATCAGGATCACCTGCGGCACGGTGAGCGTCATGTAGACGACCACCGGGCCGAGCACGTTCGGGATGATGTGGCGCCGGATGATGGTCCGGTTCCTCACCCCCGCCGCCCGCGCCGCCTCGACGAACTCGCGCCCCTTCACCGAGAGCGTCTGGCCGCGGACGATCCGCGCCATGGTCAGCCACTCGACCGCGCCGAGCGCCACGAACAGGAGCACGATGTTGCGGCCGAAGACGACCATCAGGAGGATCACGAAGAACATGAACGGCAGCGAGTACATGATGTCGACGATGCGCATCATGACGCCGTCGACCGCGCCGCCGTACCAGCCGGCGATCGCGCCCCAGGTGACGCCGATGACCAGCGAGACCAGGGTCGCGAGCACGCCGACCGTGAGCGAGACCCGGGCGCCGTAGAGGGTCCGGACGAACAGGTCGCGCCCGTTGCCGTCGGTGCCGAACCAGTGGCCGTGCTCGAAGTCAGGCGGGGCGCCGATCCGCTCCCAGAAGATCTCGTCGACCGCGTAGGGCGAGAGCAGCGGGGCGGACGCCGCCATGATCGCGATCACCCCGAGGACGACCATCGAGACCACGGCGGCGCGGTTCCGGAGCAGCCGGCGGCGGGCGTCCTGCCAGAGCGATCGCCCCTCCACCGCGACGTTCGCCGGCACGCCTTCCCGCGCGGCGAGGCTCATCCCCGCTTCACCTTCGGATCGAGCCAGCCGTAGATCAGGTCGACGACCAGGTTGAGCCCGATGATCAGGACCGCGTAGACGATCACGGTGCCCATCACGAGGGTGTAGTCCCGGTTCAGCGCCGCCTGCACGAAGTAGCGCCCGATGCCCGGGATCTCGAAGATGGTCTCGATCACGACCGAGCCGGTGACCACCTGCGCGGTCGCCGGCCCGAGGTACGAGACCACCGGCAGCAGCGCGCCCTTGAGGGCGTGGCGGAGCACGACGATCCGCTCGGCGAGCCCCTTGGCGCGGGCGGTGCGCACGTAGCTGGCGCCCAGGGTCTCGATCATCGAGCCGCGCGTCAGGCGCGCGATGTAGGCGACCTGCGGCAGCGCGAGCGCGATCACCGGCAGCAGGAGGTGGCCGGGCGCGCCATCGCCCCAGCCCGCGACCGGCAGCCAGGACAGATGGACCCCGAAGACCAGCGTCAAGACCGGCGCCATGACGAAGTTCGGGATCGCGATGCCGGTCATCGCGAGCGCCATGACGGCGTGGTCGGCGCCGCTGTTGTGCCGGAGCGCGGCGAGCGTGCCGAGCCCGATCCCGAGCGTGATGGCGAGCAGCATGGCGAGCCCGCCGACCTCGAGGCTCGCGGGGAAGCCGGTCAGGAGCAGCTCCGCCACCGTGAAGTCGCGGTACTTGAACGAGGGGCCGAAATCGCCCTGCAGCACGCCGCCCAGGTAGCGCAGGTACTGGACCACCAGCGGCTGGTCGAGGTCGTAGGCGGCCTGGAGGTTCTTCTCGATCTCGGGCGGCAGCGCCCGCTCCTGGTCGAACGGCCCGCCCGGCGCCACCCGCATCATGAAGAACGCGACCGTGACGATGACCAGCAGCGTCGGCACGCTGACCAGCAGCCGGCGCGCGAGGAACCGGGTCATGGCGTCTGCCGGTGCCGACCAGCCGGGTCCGGCTTCAAGCCCGCCACCGCGGCTCAGCCTAAGGGCCGATCATCGCCGGCGAACGCCCCTAGCCCACGCCCCGCGGCGATGATCCTCAGCCTTAACCATGTCTTCACCCCTCTCCGGCAGCATCGCCTCATGCCGTAGGCTATGGTGGGAATCCGTGCGCCCGCCAAGGTCTTGGGACCCGCGCGGACTCCGAGGGTCGCATGGACCAGCCTCAGGATGACCGGCCAAAGGCTGCCGAGATCTTAACGCTCGGTGGGCTTCTAACCAGCGGT
>DASUSF010000260.1:0-10535 GCA_036375275.1 Geminicoccaceae bacterium
TGGTCCACCAGGAGCCGGCGGGGCTCGCAGACGAGCGCCTCGACGAGGCGATCAGGAAGCTCGCGGCGCGCAGCTAGGCCGGAGCAGGCTACTAGCGCCGCGCGAGGAGCCGGCGGCCTGCGACTACGGCCAGCCCGGCGACGCCGGCGGCCACGGCGCCGGCCGCCGCCCGGCGCAGCCGGTCGGGGTCGATCACCAGCGCGCGGTCGTGCGCCCGGTCGTCGTAGCGGCCATGCGCCCCCTGGTCGCCCGGGATCGGCCCGAACAGGTTGTTCGGCCGGCCGCCCGGCTCCGGGACCTCTGACTGCTGGCCCTCGAAGGCGGCGTCGGCGAGCTTCTCGTCGACGTATCCGGGCGCCACCGCCTGGCCCGCGATCAGCTTCAGGACCGGGGTCCCGACCCAGAGCTCGCGTGGCGCCTCGTACGCCGCCCGGACGATGGCGCGCGCGGCCACCTCCGGCTGGTAGACCGGTGGCGCGGGCTGCGGGCGCATCGGCAGCCGGTTCAGCCCCATGTCGAACTGCGGCGTGTTGAGGCCCGGGAGGTGGACCATCGACAGGCGGATCCGGCTGCCGTCCCGGATCAGCTCGCTCCTGAGCGCATCGGTGAAGCCGCGCGCCGCGAACTTTGCGCCGCAGTACGCGCTCTGCAGCGGGATCGCGCGGTAGGCGAGACCCGAGCCGACGTTGACGATGGTGCCGCGGTCGCGCGGGCGCATGTGCCGGAGCGCCGCCCGCGTGCCGTTGACCTGGCCGAGGTAGCAGACCTCGGTGATCCGCCGGAACTCGTCGGGACGCATGGCCTCGAACGGCGAGTAGGCGGTGATCATGGCGTCGTTGATCCAGACCCGGATCGGCCCGAGCTCCCGGGCGAGCTGGTCCGCCGCGGCATCGAGGGCGTCGGCGTCCGCGACGTCGGCGAGCGTACAGGCCGCGCGCCCACCCCTGCCCGCGATCTCCCGCCTCGCCGCCTCGAGCCCGTCGCGGCCGCGCGCGATCAGCCCCACCGACCACCCGAGCCGGCCGAACGCGCGTGCGGTCGCCCGCCCTACCCCGGCGCTCGCGCCCGTGATCACCACCACCTTCGTCATCGTCGTCCCCCGAGCTGGTCAGGAGACAACGGATCCGGGAGCGGCGGGTTCATCGCCGGACGGCAGGGTCCCGCGAAGGTCCAGCTCCAGCATCCGGACGCCCGGGAGCGGGTTCAGGTAGTAGGGTGCGATCTCGACGAAGCCGAGCGAGGCGTAGAGCCGCTCCGCCGCCGGCATGCGCGCCGGCAGGGTGTCGAGGCGGAGCGCCTGATAGCCGATCGCCCGCGCTTCCAGGACCGCCCGCTCCGCGAGCGCCCGGCCGATCCCGCGCCCCGCCCAGCCCGGCTCGACCCAGAGCCGCTTCATCTCGCCGATCCCGTCGCCGAGCGCCCTGAGACCGACGCAGCCGATCAGCTCGGCGTCGACATGGGCGACCACGAGCCGGCCGCCCGGCGGGGCGTAGGCGCCCGGCAGGGTCAGGAGCTCGCGCTCGAAGCCCTGGAAGCACAGGTCGACCGCCAGCCAGTCGGCGTAGGCCCGGAACAGCCGGCGCACCGCCGGGACATCCTCAGGCCGCGCGGCGCGAAGGCCGACCCCCTCGAGCAGGCAGACGCTCATCGCCGATCCCGGCGCGCCCTCACGACGGCTCCTCCCGGCGGTGGAAGTAGATCAGGTCCAGAGGCGGCGGCTCGACGCCGGCCTGGCTCAGCTGGTCGTGGACCTGGCCACGGTGGTGGGTCTGGTGATTGAACAGGTGCATCCAGCAGACGTCGAGCGGCGTCCGCTGCACGTCCGGCCGCGTCGCCCGGCGGTACTCGACGATCCGGTCGAGGTCCTCCTCGCGCGTCCGCGCGGTCAGCGCGATGATCCGCTCGTCCTCGACCTCCCGCGCCGCCCGCAGCTCCTCCAGGGTGTCGTACGGCCGGTCGTCGAGACGGAGGTCGGGGCTCGGCGACCCCTCGATCCGGGCGAGCCAATGGCGGTCGCCGACCAGGATGTGATTGAGCGTGCCGTGGATCGAGCCGAAGAACATGCCGCGCTCGCGGAGGTAGGCCTCGTCGTCGAGACCGGCGCAGGCGGCGTAGAGGCGCCCGTTGGCCCAGCGGTTGTACCGGGCCATCCGGCAAAGGTGCGTCTGCATCATGAGCCACGTCCCCGCTCGCGATGCGATCGACTGAAGCCCAGTCGGTGGGGCGAATCAAGCCGCCCTTGGCGCGTACGTAACCTGTAGGGTCACCTGGCTCGCCTGATGGGGTTCGAGTGACGGCCCGTCGGCCCGGTCCCCGATCAGGCCGCAGGGGCGGCGACGCCCGTCGCATGCGCCGCCGCCCGTTCGGCCACCTGCCGCCACCTCCGGCGCGAGGCTAGAGACGCCAGAGCGGCTTGGCGACCTCGCCCTCGACGTCGGCCCGGCTGAGCCCGAGGTCGGCGAGCATGTGGTCGCTCAGCTGACTGAGCGCGTGCCGCTGACGCGCCCGCTCGTGCCAGGTGAGCAGCAGGTCGGTGAGCCGGCGGACGACGTGGCGCGGCCAGGGCCGGAGCCCGAGAGCCGGCACCTGCTCGTACAGCCGGCGGGTCGTGAGCGCGTGATGCAGTGGCGAGACGAACGCCGTCGCGGTCGAGAACAGCGTGCCGAAGTCTTCACCGCGTTGCTCGAGTTGCATGGCAGGTCTCCTTGCCCGGCTGCGCCCGGGTCCACTCGTAGAGCGGCGTGGTAGCGGCCGGATGTCGCTATGAGAAAGAAGCCGTTTCAATTGTTTCACCGGCGCCGGCTGGTCTGCCGGTGACGGGTGCCGTGGCGGCGCCAGGGCACCCAGGGCAGGTCTTTGAGCCGTTGATGACCGTCCGGGCCGATCGGCGGCACCCACCGCGCGTCCAGGCGCTGAAGCGTTCGCATGACGGATCTCCTCACCGGCGCCAGAAGGGCTTGCCGATCTCCGCGTCGCGCCAGGCGCGCGAGGCGCCGATGTCGTCGAGCAGGTGATCGTCGAGCCGGGCGAGATCCCGTCGCTCCCGGATCCTCGCCGACCATCGCGCCATCAAGCCATCAGTCGGGACGGCCCGCTCGCGCCGCCGGAGAGACCGGACAGGTAACTGCAACACATGAGCTCTGGTCATGTTCGTCATCCCTGGCTTTGGTTCTCAGAGCATCGCCTTGGATGGAACATGCGCCGCGGTTGCGGGGCGGACAAACGATGCCTATTCATCATTCGTATGAGCTGGAGTAATGAGACTTCATGACCCCGCGCCTCCCGCCGCTGAACGCGCTCCGGACCTTCGAGGCCGCCGCCCGCCATCTCAGCTTCACCAAGGCCGCGGACGAGCTGTTCGTGACCCAGGCCGCGGTCAGCCATCAGATCAAGGGGCTGGAGGAGCAGATGGGCGTGCAGCTCTTCCGGCGCCTCAACCGCCGGCTGCTGCTGACCGACGAGGGCCAGCTCCTCCTGCCGGACGTGCGCGCCGCGTTCGAGCTGCTCGCCAACGCCGTCCGGACGGTGCGCGAGCAGCGCGGCGGCGTGCTCTCGATCAGCGCGACGCCGTCGTTCGGTCCGAAGTGGCTCGCCAGCCGGATCGGCCGCTTCCAGGCGCTCCACCCGGAGTTCGAGATCCAGCTTGCGGCGACCCCGCGCCTCGTCGACTTCGCCCGGGAGGGGATCGACTGCGGGGTGCGCTACGGGCTCGGGGACTGGCCGGGGCTGCGCGCCGACCGGCTGTTCGACGCCGAGCTCCTCATGGTGTGCAGCCCCGACCTGGCGGCCGGGCCGCCGCCGCTCCGCTGTCCCGACGACCTGAGGCGCCACACCCTGATCCACGTCCTCGACGACATCGACGACTGGCGGCTGTGGCTCAAAGCGGCGGGGGTCGAGGGGATCGACCCCGACAAGGGCCTGAAGTTCGACTCCAGCCCGATGGCGCTGCAGGCGGCGGCGAGCGGCGCCGGCGTCGCGATCGGCCGGCGCCGGCTGATCGAGGAGGACCTCACGTCGGGGCGGCTCGTGGTCCCGTTCGACATCGAGCTGCTCGACGGCTGCGCGTACTACTTCGTGGCCCCGGAGGCGCGGGCGGAGCTGCCGAAGATCGCCATGTTCCGCGACTGGCTGCTCAGCGAGGCCGCGGCCGATCCCGCGCTCACCCGCTGAAGAAGGGGAGCAGGGCCTCGATGGTCGCCTCGGGTGCCTCCTCCGGGATGTAGTGGCCGCAGTCGACCGCGTGGCCATGGACGGCGCCGGACGCCCGTTCGCGCCACGTCTGGAGCACGTCGAAGTGCCGCTCCATGAGCGCCCGGCGACCCCAGAGCACGAGCAGCGGGCAGCCGATGCTCCGGGTCTCGAGGTCGGCGGCGTCGTGCTCGAGGTCGATCGAGGCGGCGGCGCGGTAATCCTCGCAGCTGGCATGCACCATCGCCGGGTCGCGGATGCAGCGCTCGTATTCGGCCAGCGCCTCGGGCGCGAACGACTCGAGGCTGCCGCCCCACTGCGAGGTCAGCTTGTGGTGCAGGTAGTAGACCGGATCCGCGCCGATCAGCCGTTCGGGGAAGTCGTAGGGCTGGATCAGGAAGAACCAGTGGTAGTAGCCGGTGGCGATCGCCTGGTCGGTGGCGCGGAACAGGGTCCGGGTCGGCACGATGTCGAGCAGGGCGAGCTTCAGGAGGCGGTCCGGGTGGTCGAGGGCGAGCCGATGGGCGACCCGGCCGCCGCGGTCGTGGCCGGCGAGCATGAAGCGCTCGAAGCCGAGGCGCCGCATCACCTGCACCATGTCGGCGGCGCTGGAGCGCTTGCTGTAGACCAGATGCGCCGGATCGCTCGGCGGCTTGCCGCTGTCGCCGTAGCCCCGGAGATCGGGGCAGACGACGGTGAACTCCCGGGCCAGGGCGGGCGCCACCCGATGCCACATGACGTGGCTCTGCGGGTAGCCGTGGAGCAGCAGGAGCGGCGGGCCGGACCCGCCGATCCGAAGCTGGATCTCGGCGCCCTCACCGTCGATACGCCGGCGCTCGAAGCCCTCGAACATCTGATCCTCCTGCTGGTCGTGGCTGGTTGTGGCTGGTTGCGGCGTGCCTGCGTCGGCAGGCGGCTGGCTTGCGGTGATGCTTCATCGCCGGGCGACCTGGGTCAACTCGGGTCGTGGCCGACACCACTCCTCTCGAGGATGCACCATGACGGCCGATCGGGGTCAGAAGACGTCGCCGGTCAGCTCGATCCGAAGCCGCTCGCGGAAGCCGTTGATCGCGCGGAAGCCGTCCTTGAGGATGTCGAGCTCGCGGCGGGTCAGCGCGTCCGGGTCGACGAAGTTGCCGATCGGCCGGCCGGCCTCGTAGTCGCGGATCTGCTGGCGGAGCTGCAGGCCCGTGATGTGCGCGAACGCCCCCTCGAGGTAGTCGCGCTCGTCCGGCGTGAGCTCGCCCCGCGCGGCCAGCGCCGCGATCCGCGCGAGCGTTCCGGTCGCCGCCACGCCATGGCGCAGCGCCAGCAGCCGGACCGCCTCGGCGAGCGGAAGGGTGCCTGCGTACTTGAGGTTGATCTGGCCCTTGTGCTCCGGATCGTCGCGTTCGGTGACGAGCCGCCCGAACCAGCCGAGCGCGGTGCGGTGGTCGGCCTGGACGCCGAACATGTCGCGGAGAAAGCCCAGGTTCCGCTGGAGCAGGGCCAGGATTCCGGCCCGCAGCCGCTCGGCGAGGTCGTCGCGGCCGAACACGCTCTGAAAGTCGAACAGCACGTCGCACAGCTGGAGCGCGACCTCGGCCCGCCTGCGCACCCAGCGGCCGATCTGCGCCTCCCACTGCGGCAGGGTCTTCCGCCAGACCGGATTGATCGCCATCACGCCGCCCCGGCACAGCGGGAAGCCGAGCCGATCGAGCTGGCTGTTCATGCGCGCCGCGAGCTCGATGAAGAACGGGTCGATCCGCGCGTGCGCCTCGTCGGGATAGGGCTCGAGCACGAAGCCGTTGTCCTGGTCGGGAAACAGGAAGCTCTCGCCGCGCCCGCCGGAGCCCATGACGATCGCCGCGAAGCCGACGGGGGGCGGCCCCCACCCGTTGGCCTCGAGCGCGTCGAGATTGAGCCGGATCACGCGCCGGTGGATGTCGTTGTTGATCGAGCTGATCAGCTGCTGGATCTCCGGCGCCGGGACGTGGTCCTCGAACAGCTGCTTCGCGAGGCGCACCTGGGCGGCCTTGATCTCGCGCAGGCCGTCCAGGCTGTCCTCGTGGGTCAGGCGGTCGATCGTTTCGACCAGCTGCGGCTGGGCCGCGGCCAGCGCGTCGTGCAGGTACAGCATGCCGGTGAGCAGCCCGGCGGCGTCGACCACCGGCATGTGCCGGAGGCCGAGGCGGCGCATCCGGCCGACCGCCTCGTAGAGCGGCTGATGATCGCGGATCGTCTCGACCGGCCGGGACATCAGATCGACCACCGGGGCGGCGTCGAGCCCCCGCCCCGCGATCCGCCGGACCACGTCCTGCTCGGTCAGGATGCCGACCATCCGGCTGTGCTCGTCGACCACCGCCGCGGCGGATGCCCTGGCCGCGCTCATGCGCGCGACCACCTCGAGCGCGGGCAGCGCTGGCGCCACCACCACCGGCGGCGCCTTCATGTGATCGCGCACGAGGTAGCGGAAGACGGCGGTCTGGGACTGGCTCAACGGCGATCTCCCGGCGCCGGGATCAGTCTACGGCCGCGCAACCGCGGTGCAACCGGGCGGCCGTCGGCGCTATAACGATCCGGAGGCAGGGGGAGGACGATCATGACAGCGGGCGAGGAGCGAATCCAGGCCGCCGCGGAGGAGATCGCCGCCACCCGCCTGGGCCACGGCCGGCTGAGCCGCCTCCCGACCAGCATCCGGCCGCGCGACGCGAGCGAGGCCTACGCCGTGCAGGCGGCGCTGCATCGCCGCCTCGAGGGCGCGGGCCGCGGCACCGTCGTCGGCCACAAGATCGGCTGCACCACGGAGGTGATGCAGCGCTACCTCAGGATCGACAGCCCCTGCGCCGGCGGGGTGTTCAGCAGGACCGTCCACCAGCGCGAGGCGCGCCTCGAGAGCGGCGACTTCCGTCGGATCGGGGTCGAGTGCGAGATCGCGGTCCGGCTCGGCGCCGATCTCCCGGACCTCGTCCGCGGCCACGACCGCGGCACGGTGGCTCGAGCGGTCGACCGGGTGATGGCCGCCATCGAGATCGTCGAGGATCGCTACGCGGACTTCCGCGCCTTCGACACCCCGACCCTGATCGCGGACGATTTCTTCAATGCCGGCTGCGTGCTGGGCGAGCCGGTCGAGGCCTGGAACCAGCTCGACCTCGCGGGTCTCGAGGGCCGGATGCGGATCGACGGCAAAGAGGTCGGGCGCGGCCACGGCCGCGACATCCTCGGCCACCCCTTCGAGGCGCTGGCCTGGCTCGCGAACAGCCTGAACGTCCGCGGCGACCGGCTGAGAGCAGGCGAGTTCGTGCTGCTCGGGAGCCTGGTCCAGACCGTCTGGCTGCAGCCGGGCAACCGGGTCCACATCGAGGTGGACCGGCTCGGCGAGGCGACCCTCAGCCTGAGCTGACGCTCAGGTGGACAGCACCACATCGGCGCCGCAAGCCAGCGCGGCGGCCGCCATCACACGGCCGGCGCTGGCCAGCCGCGGCTTTCCGACGTCGATCAGCATCGCAAGGTGAAGCGCATCGAGCGTTCGCAACGGCTGATCCGGGAGGGCCTCGATCGACTCGCCTGCCGCGACCGCATGAAGACTCCGGTTGATGCGGATCAGGGGCATCAATCGGTAGCCAGCCGGAAGTCGGCGACCACGGGAAAATGGTCGGAGCCGACGGAGGGACCGCGGCGGAAGTCGCTGACGAAGAGAGGCCCCTTGAACAGGATGTGGTCGAGGGGAATCCGGGCCGGCCAGAGCCAACGCGGCCAGGTCGCGACGTAGCCCTGGCCGGCCGCGGCATTGCGGAGGTCGGCCGCGTCGACCAGATCGCGGAAGTGGGGCGACCAGTAGGTCGTGTTGAAGTCGCCGGTGACGATCGCGGGCCGGTCCGCCCGGGCGAGGCTGTCCGCGATGTGGTCGAGCTGGCGGTTCCGCACCCGGCTGTCGGTCGCGTCGCGCGGCGAGGGTGATTCCGGGTGCACCCCGGCGACGGTCAGGGAGTGGTTCCCGATTTCCACCTCCGCCAGCAGGTGCGGCCGCTGGCCGCCCGGCGTCCGGACCACCTCGTCCTCGAGGATCGGGTGGCGGCTGAACAGGACCACCGGCGCGCCGTCCCGCCAGCCGGCCGGCGCCCGGTTCGGGTAGCGCTCGCCGATCCCGCTCAGGACGTCCCGCCAGCGTTCGCCCTCGGCGTCCACCAGCACCACGAGGTCGGCGTCGCTGGCGGCGACGAATTCCCGGACGCGGGCCGGGGTGGGGTTGGACTGGAGCACGTTGGCCGCCACCACGCGGAGCGGCACGCCCGCCCCGTCCGCCGCCGCCCCGCCGCCGAGCCAGAGGTCCCTGACCGCCCAGCCGTGGATCAGCGCGACCACGGCGAGCACGAGCGCCGCCGGCCAGGCCCTGGCCGCCAGCGCCAACGCGGCGAAGAGCACGGCGAGCACGAGGTACTGGACCCGGAAGTGGCTGAACAGGTCGAACGCCCACCAGAGCCGGGCGGAGAGGGCGAGCAGCGTCGCCACCACCAGGCCCGCGGCGGCGAGGATCACCGTCGCCTTGAGCAGCATCATCGTGTGGCTCACCACTGCCTCCGGACCGGATCTGACCGGTGCCCGGAGCGGTCAACGCCCCTCGCCGCGGAGCGGTCAACGCCCCTCGCCGCGGAGCGGTCCCCGGAGCGGCGCGGAAGGGGGCCGCGCCTCAGTGGCGGACCTTCAGCTCCAGGACGCTCTCCGGCACCAGCAGGTCGCCGGCGTGCGCCGTCGCCCAGAAGGCGTAGTCGGCGTGGTGGATGATGGTGTTCTCCAACGAGCGCATCAGCAATTCCCCTTCACCGGAATGAGCCGCCGCACAGTGCGCGACCTCCTCCGGCAGGCCGACGGTGAGGCAGATGTGGACGCCGTAGGCCGGGTGGCGGATCGCCGGGCGGCCGGCGGCGCGCGGGTTCGCGTCCCACTTCGCGCGGTTCCTCGGATCGAACTCGAAAGGCTTGCCGATGTCGTGGCAGAGGCCGCCCGCGATCAGGATGTCGCGGTCCACCTCGAGGCCAGGGAACAGCGCGCCCATTTCCTCGGCGATCCGCATCGCGAGGCGCGTCACGCCCCGGATGTGATCGCTCTGCACGCCCGACTTGAGCGTGTTCTGGCCGGGGTTGCCGCTCGGCTCGATCTCGCTGATCGCGTTGAAGCTGCTCCTCGCGAGCGCCAGCGCCCAGGCCTCGACCACCTTGTCCCGCAGCTCCGGATCGCGGATCTCCTCGACCTCGGGCAGCTCCTCCCGCACCCGCGCCCGCAGCGCGTCGGTCACCTCAGCGGCCATGAACGTGCTCCCGATCTCGACATGGTCCAGGCCCCGGCGCCTCCGGCGGCGACGCCCTCGAGCGTCTCGAAGGTGCGCCCCGCCGCTTCCGCACCGTCCGCCCGGCCCTGCCCCTCATTGCGCTCAGGCGTACTTCCGGATCTCGCCGGTCTGGAGCCGCGACCAGTAGGAATCGAGGTCGGCCTTGACCACCGGGGCCAGAATGTACAGGCCGACGATGTTCGCGAGCGCCATCGCGAAGATCATCGAGTCCGAGAACCCGATCACCGCCGAGAGGTCCATGGTCGCGCCGAGGACGACGAACACGCAGAAGATGAACTTGAAGATCAGGTCCATGGTCCGGCTCTCGCCGAACAGGTAGGTCCAGGACTTGGAGCCGTAGTACGACCAGGAGATCATGGTCGAGAAGGCGAACAGGATCACCGCCAGGGCCAGGACGTAGGGGAACCAGGAGATCGACTGGCCGAAGGCCATCGAGGTCAGCTCGACGCCGCCGATCTCGCCACCGGTCTGGTGCATGCCGGTGATGACGATGACCAGCGCGGTCATGGTGCAGATCACGACCGTGTCGATGAACGGCTCGTGCAGCGCGACCAGCCCCTCGGTGATCGGCTCGTTGGTGCGCACCGCCGAGTGCGCGATCGCCGCCGAGCCGAGCCCGGCCTCGTTCGAGAACGCCGCGCGGCGGATGCCCTGGATCATCGCGCCGACGGCGCCGCCCGCGACCCCCTCGGCCGAGAACGCGCCGGTGATGATCAGCATGACCGCCTCGGGCAACGCCGTGATGTTGATCAGGATGATGATCAGGCCGGCACCGAGATAGATGACCGCCATGAACGGCACCACCTTCTCGGTCACCCGCGCGATCGACTTGATGCCGCCGATGATCACGACCCCGACCAGGGTGGCGAGCGCGAGCCCGAACAGCCAGCCCTTGTCGGCGAACCAGCTCGCCTCGTCGCCGGTGACGTTGACCAATTGCTGGAACGACTGGTTGGCCTGGAACATGTTGCCGCCGCCGAACGACCCGCCGATGCAGCAGATCGCGAAGAACACGGCG
>DASUSF010000261.1:0-4915 GCA_036375275.1 Geminicoccaceae bacterium
CCGGGCGATGCGCCGGAAGCTCAAACGCGGCGGCCGCCGCTCGCGCTACCGGCTCAGGAAGCAGACGGTGGAGCCGGTCTTCGGCCAGATCAAGCAGGCCCGCGGCTTCCGCCAGGTCCTGCTCCGGGGTCTCGCCAAGGTTCAGGCCGAATGGGCGCTGATCTGCACTGCCCACAACACCCTCAAGCTGCTCAAGGCGCTCCCGGCATGAACCACCAAAGCCCCTCATCCGGCCTGTCCGAGATCGATCCGCCGGCATCACCCCCCAATTGCTGATTACCAGGACAGGCTCCTAGAGCAGCATCCGGTCGGATGCGTATCCGTCCGGCGATGGTCGTCCGGGCAAAGCTGCTCTATCCCATTGGAGCGGAGCCGTTCGCTTTCGATGAGCGCGACCGACTCGCTGTCCAAGGTGGTTCCACCTCATCGAGAACGGCTCTGGCACGAGGCAGGAGGACCGGATGACCTTCGAGACGATCCTCTACGCAGAGGACGGGCCGATCGGCTGGCTGACGCTGAACCGGCCGGACGACGGCAACATGTTCACCCTGACCATGTGCCACGAGATCCGGGACTGCATCAACGCGGTGCGCCGCGAGACCCGGACCCGGGTGCTGGTGATCACCGGCGCGGGCGACCGCTTCTTCTGCATCGGCGGGCGGAAGGACGGGATGGAGGACACCCGGCTCTACGCCGGCACCCTCCCGACCCTCGAGATGTACGAGGCGATCGACCGCCTGCAGAAGCCGGTGATCGCGAGCGTCAACGGCTTCGCGGTCGGCGGCGGCAACGTGCTGCAGGTGGTCTGCGACCTGACGATCGCGAAGGAGAGCGCGGTCTTCCGCCAGGTCGGACCGATGATGGGCAGCTTCGACGCCGGCTATGGCACCTGGTATCTCGAGGACCTCGTGGGCAAGAAGAAGGCGAAGGAGCTCTGGTACCTGAACCCCAAGATCACGGCGCGCGAGGCCCTGGACCTCGGGCTGATCAACAAGGTGGTGCCGGACGACCGGCTGCGTGACGAGACCCGGGCCTGGGCGCTCGAGGTCGCGGAGCGCGGCGCCTTCGCGCTGGCTTCGGTGAAGGCCGCCTTCAACGCCCGCCACGGCGGCGTCTCCGGGCTCGCCCGGGTGGCCCACGACCTGCTGCTCCGCCAGTACCTCGAGAGCGAGGAGTCGAAGGAGCTCGGCAAGGCGTTCGGCGAGCGGCGGAAGCCCGACCCGGGACGCTTCGGGCGCTGAACCGGCGATGCACCGGCTGCTCACCCTGCACCATCCGGCGGCCGCACGGGGGTACTACGAGGCCGGGACCTGGACGTCCGACACCTTCTATTCGCTGGTGCAGAAGCACGCGGCCGCCCGCCCCGAGGCGCACGCGGCGCGGGATTCGGCGCGGCGCCTCACCTGGCGCGAGCTGCTCGGCTGGATCGACGTCGTCGCCGGCGAGCTCGAGGACGCGGGCGTCCGGGAGGGCGAGCGG
Organism: Geminicoccaceae bacterium; assembly: GCA_036375275.1. Taxonomy (GTDB): domain Bacteria; phylum Pseudomonadota; class Alphaproteobacteria; order Geminicoccales; family Geminicoccaceae; genus DASUSF01. Next base: position 1,480 of record DASUSF010000261.1, read on the forward strand.
GTCGGCCTCTGGCTGTCCAACCGTCTCGAGGCGGTGGTCGCGTTCATCGCCTGTGCCCGGAACGGCTACGTCTGCAACCCCTCGCTGCACCGGAACTACACGGTCGACGACGTCCGGCGCCTCCTGGAGCGGATCGACGCCCGGGTCGTCATGATCGAGGACGGCTGGGGCGCCGATGTGGACCGGCACGACCCCGGGGCCGCGTTCGCGGGCCTGCCGTCGCTCGCCCGGATCGTCCGCCTGCCCCGGGAGCGGCTCGCCGCCACCCTCTCCCGCCGGGCGGGATCGGGGCCCCGCTCGGCCCTCTCCCCGGAGGGAGAGTGGGAGGATCCCAGCCTGCCGGGGACTCCATCCCTCGATGGTGAAGGCCATGGCGGCCGAGCGCCCCCGGGCGGCGCCGACCACGTCGCCTACCTCGCCTTCACCTCCGGGACGACCGGGACGCCCAAGGGGGTCATGCACTCCAGCAACACGCTGCTCGCCAACTGCCGCGACCTCGCGCGCGACTGGGGCCACGACGAGCGGACGGTGCTGCTGACCCTCTCGCCGGTGTCGCACCACATCGCGTGGGTGGCGCTCGGCCAGGCGATGACCGCCGGCGCCGAGTTCGTGCTCGACGACCCGCCGGCCGGCATGTCCAGGCTGGACTGGATCCGGGAGACCGGCGCCACCTACGTCATGGGCGTGCCGACCCATGCCATGGACATCCTGGCCGAGCAGCGCCGGCGCGGGATCGACCGGCTCGGCCGGGTCCGGGTGTTCTACATGGCCGGGGCGCCGATCCCGCCCGCGGTCGCCGAGCGCTTCCTCGCGCAGGGGATCACGCCGCAGAACATCTACGGCATGACCGAGAACAGCTCGCACCACTACACCCACCCGGACGACGACGCGGCCACGGTGTGCACCACCTGCGGGCGCGGCGGGCCGGCGTACGAGGTCCGGATCTTCGACCAGAACGACCGCGACCGGATGCTCGGCCCCGACCAGGCCGGCGAGATCGGCGGGCGCGGGGCGGCGCTGATGCTCGGCTACTTCGACAACCAGCGCGCCACCGAGACCTCGTTCAACCGCGACGGCTGGTTCATGTCGGGCGACCTCGGCGTCCTGGATGCGGCCGGCAACCTCCGGATCGTCGGGCGGCTCAAGGACATCGTGATCCGCGGCGGCCACAACATCCACCCGGCCAGGGTCGAGGAGCTCGCGGTCCGTCACCCGCTGGTCGACAAGGCGGCGGCGTTCGCGGTGCCGGACGAGCGGCTCGGCGAGAGGCTCTGCCTCGCGGTCAGCCGGACGGGCGAGGCGACGCCGGAGCCGGACGACCTGCTCCGGCACCTCGACGCGGCGGGCCTCTCGAGGTTCGACATGCCGGAATACTTCATCGTGATGGACGCCTTTCCGCTCACCGCGAGCGGCAAGATCCTGAAGCGCGAGCTGGCGGTGTGGGCGGCGGACGGCCGGATCGCGCCCACGCCCTGCCGGTTCCGGAACGAAGCCCGCGAGCAGCCCGGGGGGCGGTAGGGCAGGCAGCCCGAAAGGTCGGTAGGACAGGAAGGAGCCAGGCCGATGGCGGTCGAGATCGAGCGGCGGGGCGAGGTCGGGGTCCTGACCCTGGATCGCCCCGAGGCGCTCAACGCGCTGAGCTTCGAGATCATCCGGCAGATCGGCTCGGCGCTCGACGGCATCGCCGGCTGGGGCTATGCGATCCGGGCGCTCCTGATCACCGGGGCGGGCGACAGGGCGTTCTGCGCCGGCGCGGACATCAAGGAATTGATGGGCCGCTCGATGCGCGAGCAGAAGGAGGGCGCCCGGCTCGGCCAGGAGACCTTCCGGAAGCTCGACGCGCTGCCGGTGCCGTCGATCGCGGTGATCAACGGCTACGCCTTCGGCGGCGGCCTCGAGCTGGCGCTCGCCTGCACCTTCCGCCTCGCGACGCCGGGGGCGAAGATGGGCCTGCCGGAGATCAAGCTCGGCCTGATCCCGGGCTATGGCGGCACCCAGCGCCTGCCGCGCCTGATCGGCCCGGCCCGCGCGCTCGAGCTGATCATGACCGGCCGCACGGTCGAGGCCGCCGAAGCCGAGCGGCTCGGGCTGATCAACCGGGTGATCGAGGGCGACCCGATCGAGGAGGCGACCCTGTTCGCGGCGGGCTTCACCGGCTACGGCCTGCCGGCGCTGCAGCTCGCCCGGGAGGCGGTGCTCCGCAGCCACGACCTGCCCCTCGACGAGGGCCTCCGCCTCGAGGCCGACCTGACCGCGCTCGCGTTCCAGACCGCCGATTCCGTCGAGGGCATGACGGCGTTCATCGAGAAGCGGAAGCCGGCGTTCCAGGACCGCTGATCCCCTCGCCCCCTCGCCCGCCACCGTCGACGCTCCTCGGATGATGCGCTACCGATGCCGATCCGGCTCGAGACGAAAGGATGACGATCATGCAGGTCCGCCGCCTCAGGCTCGCCGCCGCCCTGCTGGTTGCCGCGCTCGCGGCGCCGGCCGTCGCCCAGGACAACGGGCTGATCGTGAAGCCGAGCGCGCACGGGGTGATCGAGACGGTCGACCGGCTGGAGCGGATCCTCGGCGAGAAGGGGATCGACGTCATGGCCCGGATCGACCACGCCGAGAACGCGCTCAAGGCCGGCGAACGGATCAAGCCGACGGAGCTGCTGGTCTTCGGCAACCCCGCGCTCGGCACGCCGCTGATGCAGAGCGCGCGGTCGATCGCGATCGACCTGCCGATGAAGGCGCTGGCGTGGGAGGATGATGAGGGGCGGATCTGGCTCGCCTACAACGACCCCGGGTGGCTCGCGGCACGGCACGGGGTCACCGGCCGGGACGAGATCGTCCGGCAGATGAGCGGCGCCCTCGACCAGATCACCGACGGTGCGACCTCCGAATGAGGCCCCGGCGGCGGCGCTCGACACGCCGGCGCTCCGCCAGGGGCGGCTCGCCCGACTGAAGCAGGAGCTGGTCCGGCACGACCTCGCCGCCTGCGTACTGACCGACCCGGTCAACATCCGCTACGCGACCGGGGCGCGGAACATGCAGGTGTTCCACAGCCGGAACCCGGCCCGCACCCTCGTCGTGCCGGCCGACGGGCCGGTCACCCTGTTCGAGTTCCCGGGCTGCCAACACCTCGCGGCCGACCTCGAGACGATCGACGAGATCCGCCCGGCGATCACCGTCTCCTACGCCGCCGCCGGCCCGCGGGTCGACGAGGTCGCCGTTGCCTGGGCGGTCGCCGTCGACCGGGTGCTCAGGGCGCACGCCGGCGGCGAGCGGAGGATCGGGATCGAGCGGGTCAACCACGCCGCCGCGGCCGCCCTCGCGGGCCTCGGCTGGCGCCTGTCCGATGCCCAGGCGCCGGTCGAGCGCGCCCGCGCGATCAAGTCGGGCGAGGAGATCGCCTGCATCCGGGCCTCGCTCGCGGCGACCGAGCGCGCGG
>DASUSF010000262.1:0-2878 GCA_036375275.1 Geminicoccaceae bacterium
GCCGACGACGGCGGCCTGATCCGGGATTTCTCGGTGCTGACCAGCGTCGGCGCGGCGCTCGGGGTGGCGCAGGATGCCGTCTTCCGGCCCGGCGACCGGCTGATGGTCGGCATCGCGCAGCCGCTTCGGGTCGAGGCGGGCCGCGCCGTCTTCGACCGGCCGGTCGGACGCGACGCCGCGGGGGAGGTGCAGCGCGCGCGCACGGCCCTCGAGCTGGAGCCGGAGGGGCGGGAGGTCGACCTGGAGGTCGGCTACCGGCTTCGCCTGCCGGTGGTCGGCGACACCGCGCTCAACTGGCTGGTCCGGCTCGAGCCGGGCCACGATCCTGATGCCGCTCCGGAACATCTGGTTGCGGTACGCGTCCGGCGGGCCTGGTAGGGCGACTGAGCCTCGGCGCCTGCTCCGGAAGCCCCAAGCTCCACCGGTCGTCTCGATCCGCCCCATCGCGAGCATCTTCCTCAGGCTTATCGCTTCATTAACCTTCCCGCGGCAGGTTGAGGCATGCCGGGTGTGCCGAGAGGGCAGCAGATGGTCTCGAGCGAGCGTATCGAAGTCTTGGCGGCGCTGATCGCGGCGTTCGCCCTCGGCATGACGGCCAACCGCCTGACGGTGCTGACGCCGGCGGCGGAGGATCTCGTGGCCGCGGGCTTCGTGGTGGTCCTGCTGTTGGCCATCGGTCTGCTCGTCTGGTCGCGGCAGGCGCGTCGTACGCTGGCCCTCAAGCGCGAGCGCGAGGCCCGGGCGCAGGCCGAAGCGCGGATGCACCATCTGTCACGGCACGACGCGCTGACCGGGCTGCTCAACCGCGGCATGCTCATCGAGCACCTGCAGCGCGTCACCGACGGCGGGCGGCGTGCGGACCGCTCGGTGGCGGTGTTGACCCTCGATCTTCAGGACTTCAAGGCGATCAACGAGACCTACGGCCACGCCGCGGGCGACCTTCTGCTGCGGCATGCCGGGTCGAGGCTGCTCGCGCATCTGCGGGAGACCGACGTCCTGGCGCGGATGGGAGCCGACGAGTTCGCGATCGTGCAGAACGACGTTCCTGGTCCCGGACCCGCCGCTGCACTCGCCGAGCGGCTGATCACCGCCCTCGAGGAGCCATTCGATCTGCTCGGGCAGGTCGTGCCGGTCAGGGCGAGCGTGGGCATAGCGATCCATCCCGTCGACGGCGACACGGCGGAGGTCCTGCTCCAGCGCTCGGCGCTCGCCCTCGGGCGCGCCAAGAGCGACGCGCCGGGGAGCGCGGCGTTCTTCGAGAGCGGCATGGACGCGGAGGTCCGGCGCCGCAAGACCCTCGAGCGCGATCTGCATCTGGCGCTGGAGCGACACGAGCTGGAGGTGCATTATCAACCTCAGGTCGATCTCGAGAGCCGGCGGGTGATCGGCGTGGAGGCGCTGGCGCGCTGGACCCATCCGGAGCACGGTCGGGTGCCTCCCGACGTCTTCATTCCGCTTGCCGAAGACTGTGGCCTGATCGGCGCGATCGGCGCGTGGGTGCTCGAGCAGGCCTGCGCTCAGGCGCGAGCCTGGCATGCAGCCGGGGCGGAGGGCCTCCGCATGTCGGTGAACCTGTCGCCGGTGCAGTTCCGGAACCGTGACCTCGCCGGGGAGGTCGAGGCGACCCTCCAGCGGACCGGGCTCGAGGCGCGCCACCTCGAGCTCGAGATCACCGAGCGGGTCCTGATCGAGGACAGCACGCACGTCCTCGAGACCCTGGACCGGCTGCGCGCGATCGGGGTGCGGATCTCGGTCGACGACTTCGGGATCGGTCACGCGTCGCTCAGCTACCTGCAGCGCTTCGCCTTCGACGAGATCAAGGTGGACCGGGCGTTCGTGGCGGCCCTGGGACGCAGTCCGAGCGCCGCCGCGATCCTTCGTGCCGCGATGGCGCTGGGGCGGAGCCTCGACATGACCGTGGTCGCCGAAGGGGTCGAGAACGAGGGGCAGCTGCGGATGCTCATGGCGGAGGAATGCCCGATTGCGCAGGGGTATTATTTCAGCCCGCCGCGCCCGGTCGGCGAGATGGACATCCTGATCCGCACGTGTTTCGACGGACGCTCTTGGGAAGAAGAGGAAAACGTCGGCCGTTCAGTAGCATAGAAAGGGGTAAAGAACAAAAAGATCAAATCAGCCAGGGCGCCACAGGCGTGCGCGCCCGTCGCCAGTTCACTTTATGGTTGAAAAAGGCGCGATCTCAGGTATCTTGAAGATCATCTAAAGCGCGATCTTCGAGCTATGGGAACGGGCGTCGGGAGCGGGTGTCCCGGCGGCTCGGGCATGACAACCTGAGGCGGGTCAGATGACGGCACTTCACGCTCCCGAGGCTTCGCGACCCGTGCTCAGGGAAGCGGATGACGCCGACCAGGCGCGCCTTCCCGAAGCTCCGCGTCCGCGCATCGAGCCCGTCAGGCGGTCGACCCTGGACCGGATGGCGGTTGGGGTGCCGCTCACGGCGGCGGCGATCGGCTTCCTGATCGCCGAGGGCGGTGGTGCCGATCCGGGCGCCGACGAGGTCGGCGCCGAAGCGGACGGGCCCGTTCCGACCAGGCCGGAACCTGGGGTCGACGACGCTTTCGCCGCGGCGACGCCGGCAATCGAAGCATCGCTCCAGGACCTTGACGGCGAGGCCGTTGCCGGAGGCGGATCGGCTGGCCCGGCTGCCGGCTCGGCGCTGCTGCCGGTGCCTGATGCTGGCGCCGGCTGGACGGGCGCGGCGGTTCCGTCGCCCGGCCAGACGCTCGAGGGGGCGGGCGAAGCGTCGGCAACCGGCGGATCCGAGGCTCCGGTGCACGCCGGTCCGTCGGTCAGCATCAGCTTCGCGGCCGCCGCCGCGGGCGTCTTCGGCACGAGCATCGACGGGGAGCCGGGGAACGGC
>DASUSF010000263.1:0-12732 GCA_036375275.1 Geminicoccaceae bacterium
GCCGGATCGTTCTTCCCGTGGTGCTGCTGGCGGTCACCACGGCCTATCTTCTGGGCGCGCTCCAGATCGCGTCGCCCTATGAGGACGAGGGGGTCGGGCCCTCCTTCTTCCCGATCGTCCTCGCGGTCGTCATGTACGCCGCGCTGGTCGCGGTCCTGGTCCAGGGTCTCAGGGCCAACGGCGCGACGCGCGCGGCGAGGCTCCGCCTCAGGGACCCGGCCAAGGTCGTCGGCCTGACCGCGGTCTACGTCGCGCTGTTCGTGCCGCTCGGCTACTTCATCGCGACGACGCTCTACGTGCTCAGCCTGTTCTTCGTCTTCAACTTCGGCAGCCGCAACCACCTCTGGCGGCTGGTCGCGGCGGTCCTGATCGCGCTCGCCTCCTGGCTCCTGTTCGGGGCGGCGTTCGGGGTGCGCCTGCCGAAGTTCATGGACCTGATCTGATGGCGACCTTCGAGCAGATCCTCGCGGGCTTCGTAGCGCTGACCGATCCGGCCGTGTTCGCCTACATGACCATCGGCTTCCTGATCGGCGCCTTCTTCGGTGCGGTGCCGGGCCTCACCTCGGTCCTGGCGCTGGCGCTGCTGCTCCCGCTCACCTACAGCCTCGACGTGGTGACCGCGCTCGTGATGTCGGCCGCGATCTTCATGGCCGGGATGTACGCCGGCAGCATCACCGCCACCACGATCAACATCCCGGGCGCGCCGTCCTCGATGATGACCGCGGCCGAGGGGCATCCGATGATGCAGCGCGGCGAAGGGGCGAAGGCCCTCGGGCACGCCGCGCTGGGCTCGATGATCGGAGGTGCCCTCGGCGCCGTCCTGCTGATGGCGATCTCGCCGCTCGCGGCCAGCGTCGCGCTCCTGATCCAGACCCCGGGCAAGTTCTCGCTGATCCTGTTCGCGCTGATCGTGATCGTGATCGCGCAGCGGAAGGCGATCGCCAAGGGCGTCGTCGCGACGGTGCTCGGCGTGATGATCGCGACCATCGGGATCGACGTGATGCAGCCGGTCGCGCGCCTCACCTTCGGCGCCGACATCCTGGTCGAGGGCATCAACATGATGCCGCTGATCATCGGCACCTTCGCGATCAGCGAGCTCCTGATCCAGGCCGAGCGGGCCGACGAGCCCTACACCATCCGGACCGAGGGGGAGGACATCCCGAAGATCAGGCGGCGCGACTTCATCCCGCCCTGGCACGAGATCCGGGAGATCGGCCTCGTCACCTACCTGAAGAGCACCGTGATCGGCTACCTGATCGGGGTGCTGCCGGGGGCCGGCGGCTCGATGGCGGCCTTCGTCTCCTACGCCGAGGCGATGCGCGCGTCCAAGACCCCCGAGCGCTTCGGCAAGGGCTCGGTCGAGGGGATCGCCGCCGCCGAGACCGCCAACAACTCGATGTGCGGCGGCGCCTTCGTGCCGATGCTGACCTTCGGCATCCCCGGCGATCCCACGACCGCCGTGGTCCTGGGCGTGCTGATCATCAACGGCCTGCAGCCGGGGCCGCGGCTGATGACCAACCAGTTCGAGCTGATCGCGCCCATGTATGCGGCGCTGTTCGTGAGCGCTCTGCTCCTGATCCCGCTCACCCTCTACATTCTCGGCCCCTACTGCATCAAGATCGTCCAGATCAGGAAGGCCATCCTCTATTCGGCGATCGCGGTGGTCGCGCTGGTCGGCGCCTATGCCGCCACCTTCTCGGTCTTCCAGATGTCGCTGGCGGTGGTGTTCGGCGTGATCGCCTACTTCCTCAGGAAGCAGGACTACCCGACGGTGTCGCTGCTGCTCGGCTTCATCCTGGGCCCGGACCTGGAGCAGTTCTTCCGCCGCAGCCTCAGCCTCAACGACGGCGATCCGTCGGTCTTCCTGACCAGCCCCGACAGCCTGTTCTTCCTGGCGCTGACCGCGATCTTCTTCTACTTCATGGTGATCCGGAAGCCCCGCACGCCGCTGCCGATCGAGGCCTGAGTCGGGCGGCAGCCATGCTGTTCCGCGCGCCGCCGGTGGAGCGCGTCCATGAGATCCTTGCGCGCGCAGGGTGATCGGGGCAGGCTCGTGGGAACGCTGTGGTCTCGAGGGCTGCACCATGATGCGTCGTCGGCCGAGCCTCGCCGCCAAGCTGAGCCTGGTCGGCATGCTCGCGTTCAGCGCGGAGGCCGGGGCGGAGAGCCAGACCTGCCCGGCGGCCGGCCCGAAGCCCTTGCTGCCGACGGATCCGGGCCTCTGCCGCCAGCTGGCGGAGGAGGTCCGGGACCCGAGTGGCCTGACGCTCGACGCGTACGAGGCGCGGCTCGGCGACTACCTGCATAACTTCTGCCACCGGGATGCCGAGGCCGGCTGGCAACGCGACAAGGGCGTGCGCGATACCGGGCCGTTCACGGCGACCCTGGTCGACGGCGCCTGGCAGGGCCAGTACCACGGCACCCACGCCCCGGTCGTGATCTGGTACTCGCCGGAGATGCTCGACTGGCTCCACGCCAACCGTCCGGTCGATGGCGCCGCGCCGGCGGACCCGGCCCCGGTGCCGAAGGGCGCCATGATGGTCAAGGAGATGTACCCCGTTCCCGCGGCGGCGTGCGCCGGCGTCGCGGACGTGACGACGCTCCTGCCGACCAATGGCGCGGCGGTGATGGTGCGCGATCCGGAGGGCTCGAAGGACGGCTGGTACTGGGGCTGGTTCGGGTGGAGCGGCTGGGATCCGGACTGGCCCGCGGGGCCCTCCAACCGCCTCGCCTACCAGGGCTTCGGGCAGTACTGCGTGAACTGCCACGCCTCGGCCGCGGACAACCTCACCTTCGCGGATCTGAAGAACGTCGAGGGCGAGCCCGGGGAGCCGCTGGTCTTCCTCAGCCAGCACTGGTTCGACGCCAACCCGCCGGAGCCCCATCACCGGCTGGTGGCGCTGCCGGACGACGATGCGGCCCGGCTCGGCCAGCCGCACGCCCGCTACGACCCGGCGTTCACCGACGCGATCGGCGCGACCAGCCTCGACCGCCCGACCTGGGAGAGCGTCGTCCCGCTGCCGTCCGAGACCTACGACAACGTCTGGATGCCGGCGCACGGCCCGAACCCGGCCAGCCAGTACCTGACCTCCGACCAGTGCCTCGGCTGCCACGACGCGGGCGGCACCGGCCTGCAGCTCGACATGACGCTGCCGAACCCGAACGCGGCGAGCGACGGCGCCGACCTCCTGAACCTCTCCCCCTACGCGACCTGGCGGACGTCGCCCATGGGCCTCGGCGGGCGCGACCCGATCTTCTACGCCCAGCTCGCGAGCGAGACCGAGACCTTCCATCCCGACGAGGCCGCGGCCATACCCGACATCTGCCTCGGCTGCCATGGCGTCCTCGGCCAGCGCCAGCACGGGATCGACACCTTCGAGGCGGACGGGGCCTGCGCGCCATTCACCCGCGAGCTCGTGGACGCGGTGCCGTGGCCGCCCGACGCGCCGGCCGCCGCGAACGCCAGGTACGGCGCGCTCGCCCGGGACGGGATCAGCTGCACGGCGTGTCACCACATGGTCCTCGGCGAAGCGGACTCGGCCGCCAACCAGGGCGCGCCGCAGAACCACTGCGTCGACCAGCGCCAGGCCCTGCTCAATCCGGACAACACCGGGTTCGCTCGGACCTTCACCGGCAGCTTCCTCGTCGGCCCGCCCGACCGGCTCTACGGGCCGTTCGAGGAGCCGAAGCCGAAGCCGATGCAGAACGCGCTGGGCATCGAGCCGGTCCACTACGCCAACATCCAGCAGTCCGAGCTCTGCGGGACCTGCCACACGGTCCACCTGCCGGTCCTGCACGACGGCGAAACGATCGCCCGCGTCTACGAGCAGACCACCTACCCGGAATGGGCGTTCAGCGCGTACCGGACCGGCAAGAGCCCGGACGGCGATCTGCCGCTCGGACCGGGCGCGCGGGCGCAGTCCTGCCAGGGGTGCCACATGCCGAGCGCGGATGCCGACGGCACGCCCTACCGCAGCAAGATCGCCGGCATCCAGCAGCACAGCATCTTCCCCGAGGTCGCGAACGGGCTGCCGGCCGAGGACATCGATCTCGAGGTCCGGGAAGGCTTCGCCCGGCACACCCTGGTCGGCCTGAACGTGTTCTTCATCAAGATGGCGCAGCAGTTCCCCGACATCCTGGGCATCCGGACCCAGGACCCGATGCTGGTCGACCAGGGGCTCGACCCGCTGCTGTTCACCGAGCAGGCGATGCTCGACCAGGCGGCGAGCCGGACCGCGACCGTCAGGGTCGAGGAGGTCACCAGCACCGCCGGCAGGCTCGAGGCCATCGTCCGGATCGAGAGCCGGACCGGGCACAAGTTCCCGTCGGGCGTCGGCTTCCGGCGCGCGTTCGTGGAGTTCGCCGTGCTCGATGCCGCCGGCCGGGTGCTCTGGGCGTCGGGCCGGACCGATGGGGCGGGGATCATCCTCGACGGAGCCGGGGCGGCGCTGCCGGGCGAGCTCTGGTGGCAGGCCGACTGCTCGGCCCGGATCAATCCGCTCGCCCGGACGCACCAGCCGCACTACCAGAGGATCACGGCAGAGGATCAGGTCCAGATCTACCAGGAGCTGGTGAGCACGCCGCCGTCCTCCGGGACGCCGAACTGCGGCCACGAGGCGCCGCCCGAAGGCCAGCTCACCACGAGCTTCCTCTCGATCTGCGCCGAGGTGAAGGACAACCGGATCCTGCCCCACGGCTACCTCGGCCTGGACGACCGGGTGCGGATCGCCGAGGCGCTGGGCGCCGGCCGCGCGCTCGCCGAGGACGCCGGCTCGACCGCGATCGGCGACGACCCGGACTACGTCACCGGCGGTGGCGACCGCCTCGTCTACGAGGTCGACCTGGCCGGGCTGGACGGCGTGCCGGCCGCCGTCCAGGCGACGCTCTATTACCAGGCAATCCCGCCCTTCTACCTCCAGGACCGCTTCTGCAGCTCGAAGAGCGAGGACACCGAGCGCCTCTATTTCCTCGCCGGTCACCTCAATCTCGACCAGACCGAGGCCGCGGACTGGAAGCTCGAGGTCGCCGGCAGCGGCCTCGTGCCAGTGCCTGATCCCGAGTGAAATGGGGGCCGCGCGAGGTCGCCGGGTGGCGCTTGAGCGGGCGCGTCCGGACCTGGAGGTGGGGACCCACGAAGACCGCTCACGCCGCATGATCTCCCGGACCGTCGCGCTTCCGCGCTTGCCAAACCCGCGGCCCCGGCCAATCTGCCCTACCCTGGGGTGATTGCTGAAGGGTAGGATGTTGGAGGTCTCGCGCTGGCTCGCCGACCAGGGGCTTGGACACCATGCGCAGGCGTTCGCCGAGCACGGCATAGGCGGCGACATCCTCCCCGAGCTCAGCGACGCCGATCTTAAGGAGCTCGGGCTCAACCTCGGCGACCGGAAGCGGCTGCTCAAGGCGATCGCGATGCTCGATCCGGAGCATGCGCGGGGCCGGCGCGAGCGCGTGGAGCAGCCCACGGCGCCGGCGGCGCTTCGCCAGGCCGAACGCCGTCAGCTGACCGTCATGTTCATCGACCTGGTCGGCTCGACCGAGCTGTCGGCGCAGCTCGATCCCGAGGACATGGGCCAGGTGATCCGAACCTATCAGGGCTGCTGCAAGGAGGTGGTCGAGGGGTGGGGCGGGCAGGTCGCGAAGTACATGGGCGACGGCGTGCTCGCCTATTTCGGGTGGCCGCAGGCGCACGAGGACGAGGCCGAGCGGGCGGTCAAGGCCGGGCTGGATCTGGCGCGCGGCGTCGCGCGGCTCGGCACGCCGGCAGGAGCCGGGCTCGAAGCACGGGTCGGAATCGCGACCGGACTGGTCATGGTCGGCGAGAGCATCGGCGAGGGCGGAGCGCAGGAAGAGGCGGTGGTCGGCGAGACGCCGAACCTCGCAGCGCGGCTGCAGGCGCTGGCGGCGCCGGGCAGCGTGGTCATCAGCCAGGCGACCCGCCGCCTGGTCGGCGGCCTGTTCGAGCTGGACGACCTCGGCCCGCAGCGGCTCAGGGGCTTCGCGGAGCCCGTCGCCGCCTGGCGGGTGGGGGGCGAGGGTCGTGCCGAGGGCCGCTTCGAAGCCCTCCACGGGCAGCATCTCACGCCGCTGGTCGGGCGCGAGCCCGAGCTCGGCATCCTGCTCGAGCGCTGGGCCTGGGCCAAGGACGGCGACGGCCAGGTGGTGCTGCTCTCGGGCGAGCCCGGGATCGGCAAGTCGCGCGTGATCCGGACGCTGCGCGAGCGCCTCGGCGATGAGCCGTACACGCTGCTCGGCCATTACTGCTCGCCGTACCACACCAACAGCGTCCTTCACCCCGTGGTCGACCTGCTGCGGAGGGCGGCGCAGCTCGATCGCGACGACCCGCCCGAGGAGCAGCTCGCGAAGCTCGAGGCGCTGCTCGCCCGCTCGAGCGACCGCGTGAACGAGGTCCTGCCTCTGGTCGCGGCCCTGCTCGGGGTGCCGTCCGGCGACCGCTGGACAGTGCTGCCCCTGACGCCGGAGGTGCAGAAGCGCCGGACGTTGGAGGCGCTGGTCGATCAGCTCGCCGGCCTGGCGGCGCAGCAGCCGGTGCTGGCTCTCTATGACGACGTCCAGTGGGCGGACCCCTCGACCCTCGAGCTCCTGGAGCTGGTGATCGAGCGTGCGGCCTCGCTCCGCGTCCTCGTCCTGATCACCTTTCGCCCGGAGTTCTCGCCGCCCTGGGGCGGCGAGGCGCACGTCACCACGATGACCATGAACCGGCTCGGCCGCCGGCAGGGCGTGGCGATGGTGGAGCGGATCGCCGGCGGCAAGGCGCTGCCGGCCGAGATCGTCGAGCAGATCGTGCAGCGCACCGACGGCATACCGCTGTTCGTCGAGGAGCTGACCAAGGCGGTGCTGGAATCCGACCTGCTGCGGGACACCGGCGACCACTTCGAGCTGGCCGGCCTCGTGCCGCCGCTCGCCATTCCGTCGACCCTCCACGATTCGCTTCTCGCCCGGCTCGACCGCCTCGCGCCGGCGAAGGAGGTGGCGCAGATCGGCGCGGTGATCGGCCGCGAGTTCGACCACGAGCTGCTCGCCGCGGTGGCGCCCCTCGACGCCGCCCAGCTTCAGGAGGCCCTGGACCAGCTGCTCGCCGCCGAGCTGATCTTCCGGCGGGGCAGGCCGCCCGAGGCCAGCTACAGGTTCAAGCACGCCCTGGTGCAGGACGCCGCCTATCAGAGCCTGCTCAGGGGCAAGCGCCAGCTGCTCCACACCCGGATCGCCGCGGCATTGGAGGCGCGGCCGGGGGCCACCGGAAGCGGCGAGTTCCAGCTCCTCGCCCACCACTACACGCAGGCGGGGCTGGTCGAGAAGGCGGTCGGGTACTGGCTGAGGGCGGGCCGGCAGGCCACGGCACAGTCGGCCAACGTCGAGGCGCTGGCGCACCTCACGAAGGCCCTCAAGATGCTCGACCTCCCGGCTGGCGCCGATCGCGACGAGAAGGAGCGGGTCCTGCAGACCACGCTCGGCGGGATCCTGATCGCGACCCGGGGCTATGGCGCGCGGGAGGTCGAGCAGGCGTACGCCCGGGCATTGCAGCTGTGCCGCCGGGCAGACGACGCCAACGAGGTCTTTCCCGTGCTGCGCGGGTTGTGGAGCTGGCACCTCGTCCGGGCGCAGTTCGATCGGGCGACCGGGCTCGCCGCCCGGCTCCTGGAGCTCGCCGAGAACCGGCGCGACGACACGCACCTCCTGGCGGCCCACCGCGCGCTCGGCACGACGTTGTTCCTGACCGGCAGGATCGCGCACGCCAGGGAGCATCTCGAGCGCGGCGTCGCCCTTCACGATCCTTCCCGGCACGGGGCCTACGCGGCGCTCTACGGTGAGGATCCCGGCATCGCCTGCCACCTCTACGCCGCCTGGAGCGACGAGTGGCTCGGCTGGCGGGACCGGGCGTTGCGCGGCATGGATCAGGCGCTCGCCCTCGCGAGGCAGGTCTCCCACCCCTTCAGCCTCGCCTTCGCCCTGGCCTTCGCAGCCCGGCTCCACACCCAGCGGCGCGAGGCGGAGGAGGCTGCCGAACGGGCGGCGGAGGCGATCGAGCTGTGCCAGGAGCAGGGCATCCAGCAATGGCTGGCCTATGCCACCATCACCCGCGGTTGGGCGCTCTCGGCCAAGGGGGAGACGGAGGAAGGTCTCGCGCTCATGCGCCGCGGGCTCGACGCCTGGCGGGGCACCGGCGCGCGGGACACGGCGCCGTTCCTGGCGCAGCTGGCCGAGGGGTGCGGCGGCGCCGGCCGCGTCGAGGAGGGGCTCGCGCTCCTCGGGGAGGCGCTGGCGATCGTCGACGGCACCGGCGAGCGGTTCTGGGAGGCGGAACTGCACCGGCTCCGGGGAGAGCTCCTGGCGCGGCTCCCGGCGAGCGGTCCCGCCGCGGTGGAGGTCTGCCTGCAGCAGGCCCTCGGCATCGCGCGGAGACAAGGGGCGAGGGTCTGGGAGCTGCGGGCGGCGACCTCGCTCGCCCGGCTGCGGCGCGACCAGGGCCGGCCTGCCGAAGCCCACGACCTCCTCGCCCCGGTCTACGGCTGGTTCAGCGAAGGCCTGGACACCGCCGATCTCCAGGATGCAAAGGCGCTCCTCGATCGGCTGAGATGAGCCGAGATCGCTCGCGCGCTCTTCGAGCGGACGCGCGATCAATTGATGGTGTTGGACGCTCCACCAAGCTCAATCAGTCGACGGACCTGATGCCCTCGGCGGGCTCTGGGCAGGCGCGCAGCAAAGGGCCGGCAGCAGGCAGGCGCGGAAAGTCAGGGTGACCAAGCCGCGCTGCAGCATCAATCCCGCGCCACCGCGCACCTCGGACGGTCAACACCTGAGCAGAAGTCGTTATTCCACTTCATCCAGACGCGGGCCGCGCATCTTTTTCGATCCAGAATTGATTTAAAGAAGCGCCGAATTTTTGTGCTGGCCTTTCCTGCATCACGCGGCATAGGTTGCCGCCCCGATGGAACAGACGACCCATAGACGCCGCAGGGCGGCGGAACGCGGGCGCATGTCCGGCCGACCCAGCCGTCCGTCGAAACGCGCCCCCCTCGGGCGCAGGGCGTCGTTCCGTGGCCCCGGCATGATCGTCTGGCTCCTGGTGGCGACGCTGCTCGCGCAGGTCGAGACGGCCCGGACGCTCGCCCCTCATTTCCCGGCGGCGGACCCCGTCACCGCACACGCGGCGGCGCCCAGCCCCCATGCCGCCGAGCGACATCCCGACGGCAGCGGCCCGCGGCCGGCCGACCGCCACGACGGGACGCGGCACGACTGCTCGGTCTGCCAGGCTCTGCAGCACGGGCTCGCTCTCAATCTTCCTCCGGCCGGCGCGCCTCTCGCTGCGCCGAGCCCCTCCATCCTCCCGGCGTCGACGCCTCCCGACCGGTCCCACGCCTTTCGGCTGGCTGCCGCCGGTGGCGCCCGCGCCCCTCCTTCGAGCTCCTGATCAGCCGCGCCGTGCTTCCGGGCCGCCTTCGCGGCACGTGCCCGTGCGCGCACCGGAACTCATCGATCAGCTCAGGAGCCAAACGACATGCTTCGTCCCATCATTCACGCCCTCGTCCTCGGGGCGGCTGCTTCCGCCGCGACCATCGCCCACGCCCACATCACGTTCGAGGGCGACGAGGCGCCCGCCGCCAGCACCTACAAGGCCGTCCTCCGCGTCGGCCACGGCTGCGAGGGCTCGCCGACCGAGGTGATCCGGGTGCAGGTCCCGGAAGGCGTCATCGCGGTGAAGCCGATGCCCAAGCCGGGTTGGGATCTCGAGACCGTGGTCGCCAAGTACGACCAGCCCTACCAATACTACGAGTCGACCCTCACCGAAGGCGTGAAGGAGATCCGCTGGAGCGGCAACAGCCTGCCGGACGCGTGGTACGAGGAGTTCGTCTTCCGCGGCCACCTGCCGGACGAGGCGGCCGGCACCGTGATCTACTTTCCGGTCGTGCAGGAGTGCGAAGACGGCGTGCACCGCTGGATCGAGATACCGGCGGATGGCAAGACGCGGGATGATTACAAGGAGCCGGCGCCCGGGGTCACGCTCACGCCCAAGGTCGAGGACTGAGCGCACCGGCCCGGCACCGGCGACCGCGTGATGCGGGTCCTGCTCGGCCTGCTGCCCGTGCTGCTGGCACTTCTGTGCGGTGGCGCGGGCAGCGCCCATGCCCATGCCGTGCTGCTCGAGAGCACGCCCGCGGACGGCGCCGTGCTCGCCGCCGAGCCGGCCGCGCTGATGCTCCGATTCAGCGAGCCGGTCCGCCCCCTCGCGGTGCGGGTGCTCGATGCGGCGGGCGCGGTGATCTCGGACGGCGAGGAGGTGATGGCCCACGACGCCATGCTGCATCTTCCCCTCGGCCAGACGTTCAGGAACGGCAGCTACCTCGTGACCTACCGGGTGACGTCCCTGGACGCGCACCCGGTCGGCGGCTCGATCGTGTTCGCCGTCGGCGAGCCCCTCACCGACATCTCGGCCGAGGTCGGCGAGAGCGGGCGATGGTGGGCGCCCGTCCTGCTGATGCGCTTTCTGACCTACGTCGGCCTCGCGGTCGGCGCCGGCGGCGCGCTGTTCCTGCTGCTGGTGGTCGGACCGCACACGGCACCGCCGCCGTCGCTCCATCGTCTGGTGACGGCGGGTGCGGCGCTCGGTGCCGGCGCGGCGCTGCTCTCGATCGGGATCCACGGCGCCCACCTGCTCGACAGCCCCTACCGCGACGTGCTGGCAACGGCGCTCTGGACCGATGCCGCCGCCTCCGCGTTCGGCGCCGGGGCCCTGATCACGAGCGGCGGTCTCGCGCTCGTCGCCTGCGCCCCACGCTTCCAGGGCTGGATGCGCCGGCCCCTGCTCGGGCTGGGGGCGCTGGCGGCCGTCGCAGGCCTTCCGCTTGCCGGCCACGTCACCACGGCTGGCGCCTGGTGGCTGACGGCGCCGGTGCTGGTCGCCCACGGGCTCTGCGTCGCGCTCTGGATCGGCTCGCTCGGCGGGCTCGTCATCCAGGTCGCGCGCGACGGCCGCGATGCCGGGCTGATGCTCGAGCGGTTCTCCCGGATCGCGGTTCCGGCCGTGATCGTTCTCCTGGCGAGCGGTACCCTGATGGCGATCTTGCAGGTGCGCGACCCGGAGACGCTCCTGACCACCACCTACGGTCGGATCCTGCTGCTCAAGCTCGCGGTCGTGACGCTGCTGCTCCTGCTCGCCGCGATCAACAAGTGGCGTCTGACGCCTGCGATCCGGGCCGGAGCGGCACGCGCCGCCCACCGCTTCCGCCAGACCGTGGGCCTCGAGGCGGCGGGCGCCGCGCTCATCCTCGCCGCGACGGCCTCGCTCGGGCTCACGCCACCGCCCCGGGCCCTTGCCGAGCTCGACCCCTCCGGCCCGGGCTACGTAACCGAAACCAGCGCTGCCGGGCGGCGGGTCCTGATCGAGGTGGCGCCGGCGCGGCCGGGCCCGAACGACGTCCGCCTCACCTTGACGACGCCGGGCGGCGAGCCCGTCCAGCCGCTCGAACTGCATGTCGCGGTCGGGCAGCCGGCGGCCGGCATCGAGCCCCTCCAACGCGAGGCGGAGCCGGACGGGCAGGCCTACAGGATCGCCGGTCTCGTTCTGCCGGTGTCCGGCGTCTGGCGCGTCCAGGTCGAGGCGCTGGTCAGCGACTTCGAAAGGATCGCCACCGCCGTGGACATCCACATTCACTAAAGTACATCTCGATGAGACTGCCACTAAAGTGCATCGCGATGAGACGGCGCCGCCTCGAAACAGGCGGCGCCGCTTCGTCTCGCCGAGGTGCGGGCGGAGCCACGGCCGGACAGGCGCCGTCAGCAACCCTCTCCCGCGCCGTTCATCGGGGTTGCGACGGGGGGCGCGAACTGCATCGACCCGGTGGATGGTGCCTGGAGCATCGCGGGGCCGCCCCGACGCGGATCAAACCTTCGAGCGGACGATCCGCTCGCTCATGATCGCCTCGACCGGCGGGAAGGCGGCTCGTGCCGCTGCCGGGACGGGCCGCCAGTCGCGCCTCGCCGGATCACCTGCGAAAGAATCGAACGGCAGGGTTCCGGGCCCGTCCGGCCGGCCGACGATGATCCGGCCGACCATGCCCGCGGCCTCGTGGGGCGCGCAGAAGTAGTCGTAGACGCCGGGGACCGTGAGGGTGACCTCGAACCGGTCGCCCGGCTCGACCAGGTAGCCCGAGTCCCATGGCGCCGCGGCTTCCGGGATGCGGAGCGCGTGGCCGTCGTTGGCCGGATGATAGGCGGTCGAGGTGTGGACGTTGGCTTCGTTCACCCAGCGCACCGTCTGCCCCGGCTCGATCAGGAGGCCGATCGGGTCGAACCCCACGTGCGTCCCGAGGGTGTCGCTCCGCAGACGGATCTCGACGATCCCGCTGGCATGCGTGGCGCGCATCCCGGCACGGGCCGCGAGACCGGCGAGCAACAGCCCGCTGGCCCGCAGGATCGCACGCCGCCCCAGCAGGCTACTCGAGCTCGGCATCGTCTTCGGGAACATGCCAGAGCACGACATGGTAGTGCGGCGTCTCCACGCCCGGGTGACCGGCGTTGTAGTAGAGGTCGACGCTCTCGACGCTCTCGCCGCCGACCGCGAGGTCGTCGAATCCCTTCTGCGCTTCGATGTCCTCGAGCGGGATCATGTAGATGGTGCTGACCAGCCGATCGCTCCGGTCGTAGGCGAGGAAGGGTCCGGCCGGAAGCGTCGCCGGCTGCACGTAGAGCGTGCCGAGGCCGGGGATGAACTCC
>DASUSF010000264.1:0-7284 GCA_036375275.1 Geminicoccaceae bacterium
GGAGGAGGAGCGCGCGGTCGAGAGCGCGCTCGGGGTCAACGTGCCGACCCGGGAGGAGATGACCGAGATCGAGCCGTCGAGCCGGCTGTACGAGGAGGACGGCGCCCTGCTCATGACCGCGACGGTGATCTGCAACGCGGCGAGCGAGCGGCCGGAGAGCACCGCCGTGAGCTTCCTGCTGTCCGGGCACCGGCTGGTCACCGTGCGCTACGCCGACCCGCAGCCGTTCCGCCTGTTCGCGCTCCAGGCCGAGCGTCACCCGTCGCTCTGCCCGACCGGCGAGGCGACCTTCGCGGCGCTGATGGACACCATCGTCGACCGCCTAGCCGACATCCTGGAGATGGTCGTCGCCGACGTCGACGCGCTCTCGATCGAGATCTTCGCCGCCAGCCGCGCCGGCGGCACCGCCGGGCAGCGCCAGACGCAGCGCCGGGACCTGCAGGCCGTGCTCGCCCGGGTCGGCCGCAACGGCGACCTCACCTCGAAGGCCCGCGAGAGCCTGGCCAGCATCGGCCGCCTGGTCGCCTTCTCGCGGCGCGCGATCCGCCCGGAGCACTCGCCCGCGGACGTGCCGGCACGGCTGGAGACGGTCGCCCAGGACATCGCGTCCCTGAGCGACTACGCCTCGTTCCTCGCCAACAAGATCACCTTCCTGCTCGACGCCACGCTCGGCATGATCAACATCGAGCAGAACGCGACCATCAAGATCTTCTCGGTGGTGGCGGTCGTCTTCCTGCCGCCGACCCTGATCGCCAGCATCTACGGCATGAACTTCGCCTTCATGCCGGAACTCGAGTGGCGCTTCGGCTACCCCTTCGCCCTCGGGCTGATGATCGCCTCGGCGATCCTGCCGTACCTGTTCTTCAAGCGGCGCGGCTGGCTGTAGGCGGGCGATGCCGCCCGTCTCGCGACACCCGGCCAAACGCCGTGTCCGGTCGTGCCGGAAGGCGGAAAAAAGTGGCCCCCCGCAGCGGGGCGGGGGGCCGAAGACGATCGGATTGGGGACAGCAATCGTCTTCGAAGGCGTCAACACGGCACGCGCGGAAGGGTTCCCCGCCGCGCCGAGGAAGTCGTTGCCCCGGGCTGCGGCATCGCGTCTAATGGGGCGGTGATGGGACAGCAATCATGGCGATCGTGCGCGCGCCGGGTGCGGCCGAGAAGCGGGGCCTGCCCTTCCGGGGGCAGGGTGGCCGACCCGTCGGGCAGGGGCAGGTGGCTTGCCGGAACCTGTTGACCTCTTGAGGCTTGTTCCGCCACTGCGACGGTTCTCCCGGCTGCTGATCGGAGATGCGGCGCGGGTCGACGGGCTCGTGGAGACAGCGCTGCTCCGAATCCTGGCGCTCGACATCGCGTCGGCGTGCGGGCCGGGCCTCCGCCTCATGCTCTTCAAGCGCGCGGTCGGGGTGCAGGCCCGCGTCCGGGCGGCGCGTCACGACCTTGCCCATCGCATGGCCGCGCCGGGGCGACAAGGGATCGAGAGTGGTCGAGCGGTCGCGCATCTCTGATCAGGATCTGAGCGATCTGATCGACGGTCGCCTCGACCCGGAGCGGGAGGCCGCGGTGCGGCGCGCTCTGGGCGAGGATCCGGCCCTGGCCCGGCACTACGCGGTTCTGCTCGAGCAGGACAGCATGCTGAGGCATCTCGGCGACGACATCCTCAGGGAGCCGGTGCCGGACAGCCTGACCGAGATCCTGCGCAAGGCCGAGCCGGAGATCGGATCGGGGGCGGAGCCGGATGCGGAGGCCGGGTCCGCGGCGGAGCCGGATGCTGAGGTGCGCCCGCGGCGCTGGCGATCGAGCCGCGGGCCGGTGTTCGCGGTCGCGTGCGCGCTCGCCCTCGGTCTCGTCGGAGGGTGGTTCGGACGCGGCTCGCTCGGCAAGTCGGAGACGGGCCTGTTCGACGCGGCGGTCGAGCAGGCCGCGCTCTCGCACAAGCTGTTCGAGGTCTCGGGCCAGCCGTTCGCCCAGACCGCCGGGAGCGACGTGCTGCCGGTCGGCGACCTGCCGCAGCTGTTCGGGACGCCGGTCCGGGCGCCGGTCCTGAACGGCTCCGGCTGGACGCCGGTCGGGCTGCGCACCGAGAGTGGCAGCGGGGGCAACGCGGTGCACATCGCCTACGCCGACGCCGACGGCGACCGCGTCACCCTGTACGTGCGGCCGCTGTCCGAGACTGCCGACGACGTTCCGACCAACCTGGTCCAGGCCGAGGGCTACGACGTCCTCTACTGGCTCGACGGCCCGTTGATCTACGCCCTGGTCGGCGACGAGGACGGCAAGACCCTCGCCCGGCTGGCCCGGCAGGTCTACGCGAGCCGCGCCGTCGGCGGCGACTGGTCGACCGACCGGCTGCCCGCGACCACGCCGCCGGCCACCATCTTGCAATAGGTCGCGTGGCCTCGCGGGGGCGGGCTCGAAGGTGAGCCCGCCGCCGGGCCGCGGCGGGTCCGGCGCGGGAAGCGACGCGGCGCGGGACCGGCTTGCCCCTTGTTCCGGACCTTGAGGCGTGGAACCCTGCGCCGCGTGCGGCAGGGTGGAACGGAGGTAGGGCATGCGCCTGTCGAAGCCCGTCCGAGGCTTCCAGGTCAACTCGATCCTGGACCGGCTGGCGGTCGACGTGCTCGGCGTGCTGGAGCTCTGCCTGAGCGAGGCCCCCCTCGACCACGACCGGCTGCAGCTCGCCCTGCTCGCGACCCTCTCCCGCCGCCGCTACGTCGTGAACCTGCTCTACCGCGACTTCCGCCGGGACGGGGAGAGCGCGATCCAGCGCTACGACCTGCCCGACGGGACGAGCATCCAGATCCACGACCAGGCGATCGTCTACCTCGACAAGGTGCTGGCGCGACGGCCGAAGCTGGCGCGCCGCCTGCGCGAGACGCCCGGCAACATGCACCTCCTGCTCGGTCTCCTGGCGCGTCACTCGGCCCGGGGCGGTGGCTGGGCGGACGTGGAGGTGCGCCGCGACCCGGACCTCGGGGCGCGGGGCGAGGACCCCGACTTCCTCGAGCCGCTCGCCCGCGCGCTCGCCGCGCAGCGGCAGCGGCTCGGCGACGACTATGGCGAGGATTCCGCCCGCCGCCGGCGGGAGCACGGCCCGATCTGGCTGGTGCGGGGGGCGTGCGCGGCGGAACTGCCCGAGGAGATGTCGCTGTTCGAGGTGCTCGAGGCGACGCCGGTGCCGCTGCAGGCCGACTTCGCCGACGATCCGGAGCTGCAGCGGATGCTCGCCCGGGTCATGGACTCGCTCAACGAGCGCTACATGCTGCTCCGGGCGAGCGGCCTCGACCCGGACGAGTGGCACGACCGCGACGAGCCCTCGATCGCGCGGCTGCGCGAGCTCAAGCAGCTCCGCCGGCCCGCCGAGGACCTGCTCAGGCTGCAGATCGAGACCGACGTCGACGCCGCCTACCGCCGGACCTTCGACGAGCTCAAGGGAACGGCCGCGAGCCTCGGCGGCTTCGCGAGCTTCGACGCCTTCGCGACCAGCCCGGTCGGCCAGGCGATCCTCCGCCACGGCGTGCTGTCGCTCGACGAGCCGGTCGCCGGTGGCGACGAGGACGACGAGCGGGCGCGCCATGAGACCATCGCGAGCGAGGCCCCGCCGGTCGACGCCGCGGTCGCCGAGCGGCACGACGCCGGCGCCTGGACCCGGCGCCTGCTGGCGGCCCACCCCGGCTGGTTCGACCCGGTGATGGCGGCGTTCTTCACCGCCGTGATCGGGCACGGGCGGCCGATCCACGGCGCCGACGGCGAGGCGGGGCTGCTCGACGACCTCGCCTTCCGGCGTCTGGTCCGGGCCGAGCCCTCGCTCCGCGATCTCGCCCCGGGCGAGCTCGCCGAGGAGCTGTACGAACGGGCCGAAGCGATCATCAGGCGGGGACTGGCGGAGGCGTCCCTATCCCGAACGTAGGCGCGTAAACGCCTTCGGAGATCCAACGATGACCGACGACAAGCTGACCCCGGACGAGGCGGAGCCTCTGTGGCGCGAGGCGCGGCGCCGCCTGCGCGACGTGGAGGTCGAGCCACCGCTGACCCGGGCGCGGCTGGATGCCCTGCAGCGTCGGATCGGGCCGCGCGGACCCTCGGAGGATCTCCGCAGCTGGCTCCGGCGCGGGCGCCATGCGCGCGAGGCGCCGCCGGCGGCGGACGCCGGCGTGATCGTCCCGTTCCAGCCCGGACGGCAGCGCTTCCGACCGGTCAGCCGGTTCACCCGGCTCGCCGCCGACACCGCGGGCGGGCGGCTGGAGCTGCCGGAGCGCGAGCTGGAATCGGACGACGGCCGGTTCCGGATGCGGGTGCGGCGCGAGGCCGACCAGGTGGTGCTGGAGCTGCAGGCGCTCGGCTTCACGACCGACCAGTTCGCGGGGCGGCTGGTCGGGCTCGCCTCCCCCGACGAGGAGGACGTCCCGGTCGCGATGGTGGCGCTCGACGAGGACGCCGACGGCAGCGTCCGCCTCGCCGACACGCCGGAGCTGCGCCGGGCGCTGCTCCGGCCGGTGATCGGGCTGGTCGAGGAGGCCTGAGCAGCGGGTCCCGCGGATGAGCGTCCGGCGCACCGTCCACATCCCGATCGTCCGCCCCGGCGGGCCCGCCGATCCCCCGGGCCGGAGCGAGGACCGGCTGATCGAGGTCTACACCCAGATCGACGCGCTCGAGGCGCTCAGCCGCGCCGAGGAGGAGGCGGCGCTCCAGACCGACCTCAAGGCGCGCGACAAGGACTGGGACAAGGTCGCGGCGCCGTTGCGCAAGGTCGGCCTCTATCAGGCGGGCTGCGCGGCGGCGAGCGCGGTCCGCAAGCTCGGCATCCGGCGGCCGCTGACCGCCCTCTACCAGCAGGTGTCGAGGCTCGCCTGGATCGAGAGCCAGCGGCTGCACGCGGCGACCCCGCAGGGCCCGACCGAGGGGCGGAGCGCCGAGCTCGGCCTGGCGCTGGTCCTGCTCATGGGCGCGAGCGGCTCGCGCGCCCGGCAGGTGATCGCGACCGGGGCGCTCGGCGGCCAGCCACGCGACCTCGAGGCTCCGGACGTCGAGGTCCTGCCGGTCGGCAGCCTGCCGGAGAAGCTCCGCCTCGTGCTGGCGCTGGCGCGGAACGGCGCGCTGCCGGGTCTGGGGCCGGGCCGGGAGCTCCTGTTCTTCACGCCCGAGCGCTTCGAGGACGGCCATGGCTGGCAGGCGGTCGACGCCCTTCCCGAAGTGCCGGAGCTGGCCGGCCTGGGCGTCAGGGTGCGACCGGTGACCCGGCTCGGCGAAGCCGCGGCGGTGCTCAAGGCCGGCCGGTCGCGTCATCTCGCGGCCGACCGGATCGCCGCCTCCGCCCTGCTCGCGGTCGGGCTGGTCGCCGGCGCCACCGCCGGCTGGTCGGCGATCCGCGAGAACCGCGTGCCCATGATGTTCATGGCACCGGGCGGGGCGGCGCCGGAGGCCGAGCCGTTCCAGGTCTGCTTCACGCCGGAGGGCGCCTATTACCCGCTGCCGCTCAGCCAGCGCGGGATCAGCCACAGCCTGCCGGCCGGCGCGACGGTCGGCTGGCGGGTCCGGGTCGGCCAGCCGCTCGCCGAGCGCGAGCGCCTGCAGCGGTGGCTGGCGCCCGACACCTACCACGTCGCCCAGGTGATGCTCGCCGAGCGGTCGCCCGCGAAGGTCATGGTGCCGACCTCGCCGGACGGCCGGCCGCTCCGGATCGAGCCCGGCGGGGTCTGGGAGTGGGGCTGGGAGCTCAACCGCGAGGCCGAGAGCAACGGCCTCGTGCTGCTGGCGCGGGCCGAGCCCTTCGACGCCAATGCGCTCCGCGCCGCGCTGGTCGAGGAGTTCCCGGCGGCGCGCGGTGGCGATGAGCCGCTGGACGTCACCGCCGCGGTCAACTACGTCGCGGCGCAGGCGCCCGGCGCGCTGCCGTTCATCGTCCAGACGGTCGAGGGGAGGAAGCCATGCTGAACGCCCTCGGGCGGGTGCTCCATTCGGCCCTCGCGACCGCCGCCGGCGCGGTTCTTCTGGCGGGCGCCGGTCAGGCCACGGCGGAGTGCCGGTGGATCGTGCAGCCCTATCTCAGCGAGGCGGTGCTCAAGGAGGGCCGGCCGACGTACGAGATCCTCTACGACGGGCTCGAGCGGCGCACCTTCTACGCCTTCACCGTGACCTCCGAAGCGCTGGCGGAGCGTCTCGCCGCGGGTGGCGAGCTGCCCGACCTCGGCGACGAGGCCCGGCCGCTGGTCGCCGGGCTCACCCCCCTCGACCACACGGTCTACCGGCTCGATCCCGGAACCGCCCGGCCGCCGGCGATCTACCTGGTGGCGGCCGCGATGCCGGTCCCGGATCTCGACCGGCTGGGGGCGCGGATCGTGCCAGCGCGCCCGGTGACGGTCAGCCAGTACGTGCCCCGGACCCGCGGCGCCACGGATCAGTCCGGCGCGCTGCCGCGAAGGACCGAGCCGACCGTGGTGGCGGAGGCCGGCTTCGCGACCAGCGGCGACCTCACCATCTGCGCCTACGAGCTGGCGCAACGCTGAGCCGGCCGCCGGGCGGCCGGACCGCCGCTCGAGCCACCAGCGGGCAGCCCCAGTCCGAGGCTTCGGTAGAGAGGCCATCGTGCAGTCTCGAGCCTTGGCCGGAGCACGTCGGCTGAAACGATCGTTCACTCGCCCTTGAAGTCGGGCGGGCGCTTGTCGAAGAAGGCCTGCATGCCTTCCCGCTTGTCCCGGCTCGCGAACAGGAGCTGGAAGGCCTTCCGCTCGTGCCTCAGGCCGGCCTCGAGCCCGGTGTCCTCGCGCGCGAGGATCGCCTCCTTGATCTGCACGAGCGCGAGCGGCGGCAGGCGGGCGAGATCGCGCGCGGTCGCGAGCGCGACATCGAGCACCTCGGCATCGGGCACGACCTGGCTCACGAGGCCCATCACCTGCGCCTCGGCGGCACGGACCGGGCGGCCGGTGAGGCATAAGCGCATCGCCTGGAACTTGCCGACCGCGCGGGTCAGGCGCTGGGTGCCGCCCGAACCCGGCATGATGCCGACGCGCACCTCGGGCTGGCCGAGCTGGGCGCCCTCGCCGGCGATCAGGAGGTCGCAGCACATGGCGAGCTCGAGCCCGCCGCCGAGCGCGTAGCCGTTGATCGCGGCGATCACCGGCTGCGGCGTGCGCGCGACCGTCTGCCAATAGCGCTCGGCGCGCCGGCGCATGATCTCGAGGGGACCGGCGTCGATGAACTCCCTGAGATCGGCGCCGGCGGCGAAGGCGCGCTCGTTGCCGGTCAGCACGATCGCGCGCACGCCCGCATCGTCCTGCAGCCGCTCGA
>DASUSF010000265.1:0-8886 GCA_036375275.1 Geminicoccaceae bacterium
CGCCCAAGGGCGTGTCCCGGATCCTGCAGCGGATCGGCCGCGCCAACCACCGCTTCGACGAGCCCAGCCGGGCGCTGCTCGTGCCGGCGTCGCGCTTCGAGGTGATCGAGTGCCGCGCGGCGGTCGACGCGATCCGGGAGCACACCCTCGACGGCGCGCCGCCGGCGCAGGGGGGCCTCGACGTGCTCGCCCAGCACCTCGTCGGGCTCGCCTGCTCGGGCCCGTTCGACGCGGACGAGGTCTACCAGGAAGTGCGCCGGGCGAGGCCGTACCAGACGCTCTCGCGGCAGGACTTCGACGACACCCTCGCCTTCGCCGCGACCGGCGGCTACGCCCTCCGGGTCTACGACCGCTACCGGCGGCTGCGGCGGCAGGACGACGGGCGCTACCGAATCGCGAACCCGCGCTTCATCCGCCAGTACCGGATGAACATCGGCACCATCGTCGAGGCGCCGATGCTCAAGGTCCGGCTGCAGGGCCGCCGCCAGCACCTCGGCGAGATCGAGGAGTGGTTCACCCACTGGCTGAAGCCCGGCGACTGCTTCATCTTCGCCGGCCGGACGCTCGCCTTCCGCCGGGTGCGCGAGACGTTCTGCGAGGTGACGCCCGCACCCCCGGGGGCGACCCCGACCGTGCCGAGCTACATGGGCGTCCGGTTCCCGTTCACGACCCACCTCGCGGAGCGGGTCCGGGGCTACCTCGCCGACCCGGCGACCTGGCCGAACCTGCCGGGGCCGGTGCTCGAATGGCTCACCCAGCAGGAGCGCCGCTCGGTGCTGCCGGCCGTGGACGAGCTGCTGATCGAGACCTTCCCGCGCGGCGAGCGGGAGTTCCTGATCGCCTACGGCTTCGTCGGCCGGCTCGCGCACCAGACCCTCGGCATGCTGCTGACCCGGCGGATGGAGCGCCTGGGCCTGAAGCCGCTCGGCTTCGTCGCCTCCGACTACATGGTCGCGGTCTGGAGCCTGGACGCGGTGGACGACCCGGCGGCGCTGTTCGACGTCGACCTCCTCGGCGACGAGCTCGAGGACTGGATGGCCGAGAGCACGATGCTGAAGCGGACCTTCCGGAACTGCGCGGTGGTGGCGGGGCTGATCGAGCGGCGCCACCCGGGGCGGGAGAAGTCGGGCCGCCAGGTCACCTTCAACGCCGACCTGATCTACGACGTGCTGCGGAAGCACGAGCCCGATCACGTGCTGCTGCGGGCGACCCGGCAGGAGGCCGCGGGCGGGCTGATGGACGTCCGCCGCCTCGCCGACTTCCTGGTCGGCGTCCAGGGCCGGATCCGGCACCGGCGGCTCACCCGGATCTCGCCGCTCGCGATCCCGGTGATGCTCGAGATGGGCAAGGAGGCGGTGTACGGCGAGGCGGACGAGGCGCTGCTCGAGGAGGCGGCGGCGCAGCTGGTCGCGGAGGCGTTCGAGGGCGCCGAGCCGCCGGCGCGCGGCCTGGTGCGCGAGCGCTACCTCGGCCCGCGCCTGCCCGACGGCCGCCCGATGCAATGGAGCCGGCCGCTGCCGCCCCGCGCCCGGAGCGGTGGCTGACGGGTCCGACCGTGCCCGGGCCGGCACGTGCGGCCGTATCGCGGATGTCGGGAGCGAGGGGCCGCCGGCGGACGTTCGTCACCCGTGGCTTGGAAGGGACGCCGATGACGGAGGAGGATCGGAGTGGCAGCCGCCACCTCTCGGGGCGGGAGAAGCGGCAGGTCCTGGAGGCCCTCAGGCCGCGGGCCGCCGTGGTCCACGAGATCATCCGCGAGGAGGGCGAGGAGGAGCTCGAGCGCTCGGCCCGGGCGCTGGTCTTCTCGGGCCTCGCCGCGGGGCTGTCCATGGGCTTCAACCTGGTCGCGCTCGGGCTGCTCCGCTACTACCTGCCGGACGCCCACTGGGCGCCGCTGATCGAGAGCACCGGCTACACGCTCGGCTTCATCATCGTCGTCCTCGGCCGCCAGCAGCTGTTCACCGAGAACACCATCACGGTCGTGATCCCGCTGCTCACCCGCCGCTCGCTCAACTGCCTGATCGGCGTGGCGCGGCTCTGGGCTCTGGTGCTGGCCGCCAACCTCGCCGGCACGGCGATCTTCGCCGGGATCGCGTACTACTCGCCGGTCTCCAGCCCCGATCTCCACGAGCCGTTCCTGGAGCTGGCGAAACACGCCATGGAGGGCGATTTCTGGGCCCTCTGCTCCCAGGGGGTGCTCGCCGGCTGGCTGATCGCGCTCATGGTCTGGCTGCTGCCGTCGGCCGGCTCGGCGCGGGTGCTGGTGATCTTCCTGATCACCTACGTCGTGGCGCTCGGCGGCTTCGCGCACATCGTCGCAGGCTCGGTCGAGGCCTTCTACGCGCTGTTCGCGGGCGAGATCACGCTGCTCGGCTACCTCAAGGACTTCTTCGCGCCCGTCCTGATCGGCAACGTCATCGGCGGCAGCGCGCTGGTCGCGATCCTCAACCACGCCCAGGTCCACGGCGAGGTGACGGGCGAGGAGGAGGACGAGTTCAAGCTCGAGAAGGACAAGCTGGACCAGGAGGCGACCGCCGACTAGGGCCTGTTAACACAAAGCATGTCGACGATCAGGGCGAAGTGGATGAAGGTTCTGAACATGATGTCGAGCTTCTCGAAGCGGGAGAAGATGCGGCGGAAGCCCTTGAGCCTGCGGAACAGGCGCTCGACCTCGTTGCGCCGTCGATAGAGGCGGCGGTCGTAGGACCAGGGCCGGATGCGGTTCGGATTGGGCGGGACGACCGGCTCGAAGCCTAGCTGCAGCACCAGTTGCCGGGTCTCGTCACCTTCGTAGGCGCGGTCCATCACCAGTGGCACCTGCCCCGGCCGTCGCTGCCAGGCGGCGAGCAGCTTCCGTCCTTCAGGGGCGTCATGGGCCTGGCCCGGCGACAGGGCGAAGGTCAGGGCCATTCGGTCATTCGCGGCAACCAGATGAATCTTGGTGTTCCATCCGCCGCGCGACTTGCCGATGGCTTGTGGGCCGTTTTTTTGAGCGCACCCGTTCCATCGGGATGGACCTTGACGCTGGTGCTGTCCAAGCCGACGCATTCCACCCGGATGCGGATCAGGCTCTGCTCCTGGAGAGCCTGGAACACGCGGTCCAGCACGCCCGCTGCCGCCCAACGCCGCAGGCGCGTGTAGATCGTGTGCCAGTTGCCGAACCGCTCCGGCAGCCCCCGCCACTTGCAGCCGTTCTCCGCCACGTAGAGCACGGCATTGAGGACCTCGAGATTGGCGATCCGCACGTTGCCCCGCTGCACCGGCAGCAACGGACGGATCACTTCATACTGCTCTTCGCTCAGGCGCATCATGCGCGGAGCCTACACCAACCAACCTTCGCTGGATAGCGTTAACACGCCCTAGAGCGGATCCCGATCGGGTTCAACGACTTGGCCGTTTTCCCGAGCTGGCAGGTGGTTCCACCTGCCAGCAAGACGGGCCGGCCGACGACGGGGTGGTCGGGGAGCGGAGGCGCTCTTCCGGCCACCCTCCGCTCGACGCGCGAGCCTCCGTCGCCCACCGCTGCTCAGCCGGTGGGGCAGCCCGCGACCTCGGCGCGGAGCCGGGTGAGCGCCGCGACGGCGTCGATCACCGGGGTCCGGACGTCCACCATCGATCCCAGCTCCTGGACCACGGTCACCAGCGCATCGAGCTCCAGGGCCCGGGCGCGCTCCAGGTCCTGGAGCATCGAGGTCTTGTGCGCGCCGACCGCGCGGGCGCCGTCGATCCGCTTGTCGACGTCGATCGGAAAGCGCACGCCCAGCTTCTCGGCGACCGCCTGCGCCTCGAGCATCATCGCCCGCGCCACGGCGCGCGTGCCCGGGTCGTCACAGATCACGTCGAGGGTCGCGCCGGTCAGCGCGCTGATCGGGTTGAACGACAGGTTGCCCCAGAGCTTGACCCAGATCTCGTCCCGGATCCTGGGCCGGACCGGCGCCTTCAGGCCGGCCGCGATCATCGCCCTGGACAGGCGCTGGACGCGCTCGGAGCGCGAGCCGTCGGGCTCGCCGAGGCTGAACCGGTCGCCCTCCTCGTGCTCGATCACCGCCGGCTCGACCACCCGCGCCGCCGGGTAGACGGCGCAGCCGATGCACCGCTCGGGACCGATGGTCCGCATCATCACGCCGCCCGGGTCGACGCTCTCCAGGTGCCGCCCCTGCCAGGGGCCCTCGAGACCGTGGAAGTACCAGAACGGCAGGCCGTTCATCGCCGTGACCACCGCCGTCCCGGGGCCGAAGAACGGCGGCAGCTTCGGGGTCACGATCGGCGCGGCGTTGGCCTTGAGGGTCATGATCACGTAGTCGACCGGACCGAGCTCCGCCGCATCGTCGCTCGCCCGGACCCGCGCGGTCTGCTCCTGCCCGCCGATCCGGAGCGTGAAGCCACGCGCCCGCAGCGCCTCGAGCGTCTGGTCCCGGGCCAGGACCACGACCTCCTCGCCGGCATGCGCGAGCTGCACGGCGAGGTAGCCGCCGATCGCGCCGGCGCCGACGATCGCGATCCTCATGGGATCAGCCCGAGCTTCTCGGCGAGGCCGATCCGCTGCAGCTTGCCGGTGGCGCCCTTCGGGATCTCGTCCACGAACACGATCTTCCGCGGCAGCTTGAAGTCCGCTAGGCGCGCCCGGGCGAAGTCGCGGAGCTCGCCTTCGTCGGCCGACTGCCCGTCGCGCAGCACCACGACCGCCGCGACCTCCTCGCCGAGCTTCGGGTGCGGCATGCCGAAGGTCAGCGCCTGCGCCACCGCCGGATGGTCCGAGAGCACGTTGTCGACCTCGAGGGGGGCCACCTTCTCGCCGCCGCGGTTGATGATCTCCTTGAGCCGGCCGGTGATGGTGAGGTAGCCCGCGTCGTCGAGCACGCCCTGGTCGCCGGTCCGAAACCAGCCGGCCTCGAAGGCGGCGGCATTGGCGTCGGGGTTGTTCTGGTAGCCCGGCGTGACGCTCGGCCCGCGGATCACCACCTCGCCGATC
The DNA here is from genome assembly GCA_036375275.1 of Geminicoccaceae bacterium. Taxonomy (GTDB): domain Bacteria; phylum Pseudomonadota; class Alphaproteobacteria; order Geminicoccales; family Geminicoccaceae; genus DASUSF01. The sequence goes on from DASUSF010000265.1 coordinate 4,973, forward strand.
TCCCCCGGCCCCAGCAGGCGGCCGCCGTCCTCCATGATCCCGACCTCCGGCCCGGCAGCGACGCCGACGGTCCCGGGCTTCCGTTCGCCCGGCGGCAGCAGGTTGCTCGTCATCTGGTGCGTCGCTTCGGTCATGCCGTAGGACTCGATCACCGGGCAGTCGAACAGCGCTTCCAGGTCCCGCATCACCTGGGGCGGCAGCGAGGACGACGACGAGCGGATGAAGCGGAGCCGGGCCCGGCCCGCGATGTCGCGGTTCCGCCCGGCGCGGGCGAGGATCGCCTGGTGCATGGTGGGCACGGCCGTGTACCAGGTCGGCTGCACGTGCTCGAGCCAGGTGAAGAAGCGCAGCGCGTTGAAGCCGGGGGTGCAGACGACGCTGGCGCCGGCGGCGAGGCTCGCCATGACCGCCGCCATCAGGCCGTGGATGTGGAACAGCGGCATGATGTTGAGGCAGCGGTCATCTGGGCTGAGCTTCAGCGTGTCCCGGATCTGACCGGCCGAGGCGGTGAGGTTCCGCTGGGTCAGCGGCACGATCTTGGGGCGCGACGTGGTCCCGGACGTGTGCAGCACGAGCCCGACGTCGTCGGCCTCGCCGGTGCCGGGGCGCGCCGCCTCGCCGGGCGCGAGGTCGGCGATGAGGTGGAACGCGCCGGCCGGGGCGTCGTCCGCCGTCTCCAGCTCGAGCACCGGTATCCCGCGCCGGCCGGCGACGGCGCGCGCCGGACTGTCCGAGCCGGCCTGGGCGATGAGCGCCCTGGCGTCCAGGTCGCCGAGATAGAAGTCGTACTCCTCGTCCCGGTAGGTGGGGTTGAGCGGTGCCGCCACCGCCCCGGCCGCGACCGAGACGAACGCGCTCGCCATCGCCGGGCCGTTGGGCAGCACGATCGCGACCGGATCGCCGCGGCCGATGCCGACCCCGTTGAGGGTGCGGATCGTCGCGTCGACCTGCCCGCGCAGCCCGGCGTAGGTCAGCGGCGGCCGGTCGATCGCCCCGATCGCGGGCGCGTCGTCGGCGCCACGCCCGATCAGCTCGACGATGGTCTCCATCTCGCCTCCCCTTGATCGACGGCGGCATGGTAGCTCAGGTGGCGCAGGCTTGGGGAGAGCGGACCGGACCACCACGGGCGGGAGCGAACCGGCGCATGGACTTCAAGGATTATCAGCGGGCCGCGGCGCGGACCGCGATCTACAGCGGGGCGCACCGGGTCGTCTACCCGGCGCTCGGCCTCGCCAGCGAGGCCGGCGAGGTAGCGGGCAAGATCAAGAAGGTGCTGCGCGACCAGGCGGGCGACTTCGAGGCGGCGCCGGTCGAGGCGCTCAGGGACGAGCTCGGCGACGTGCTCTGGTACCTCGCGACGCTGGCGACCGACCTCGGCCTGTCGCTCGACGAGATCGCCGAGCGCAACCTCGAGAAGCTCGCCTGCCGCGCCGAGCGCGGCCGGATCGGAGGCGACGGCGACACCCGCTAGAGCAGTCTCCGATGAGATGGGACCACCTTCAAGCCGAGGCAGACCCTTCGCTCATCGGAAGAAAACTGCTCTATCTCAACGATGCAGAGCATCTTTATCCGCGTAGAACCGTTCATGAGAGCGGTTCTATCTAAGCGGATGATGCTCTAGCGGCTCGCCTCGCCCACAGAGGCCGCAGCACGACGCGAGCAGGGAAGCTCCGGCGCCGATCAGTCTTCCTTGACCATCAAGGGCTCGCCTTCGTCCTGGACCTGGATCAACAAGAGCTCGATCGGCTCATCGGCGCTTTCGTTGAAGGCCTGCATCGGCTGGCCGAGCGGCTCCTGATAGAGCTCGCCGGCTTCGAACGTCTGCACCGGCTTGCCTTCCTCCTCGATCTTGAACGTGCCGCTGATCACGTAGACGTAGGTAGGGCCGGTGTGGGAATGCCGGCCACCCTCGAAGCCCGCCGGAAGAGTGAGGTGGTTGATCGAAATGATCTTGCCCTCCACCGTCGGCAGGGCCTCTTCGACCAGCGTCGTGCGTTCAGCTTGCGAGACATATTCCTCTTTCGTTTCCTGAGCATCGACGCTCGACGCTGTTCCGAGCAGCATGAGGGGTGCGACTGCTGCAGTTGTGGCTATCGTGGTGAGGATACTCTTCATAGCGACCTCCAGAGGTCATCTTCAACATACTGTAGGATAATACGCGCGATGCTCTTAGAAGCCAACCGGGCTGGCGTCCGAGAGCCGTCCGCCGAACCCCGTCGACATCCCACGCCGGTGCGTCAGCTTTCCCGGAAGTGCTTGGAGAGCTGCAGGCCCTGACGCTGGTAGGACGAGCCGATCGCCTCGCCGTAGAGCTGGTCCGGGCGCTCGGTCAGCCGCTCGTAGATCAGGCGCCCGACCCGCTGGCCGTGCTCGAGCACGAACGGCACCTCGTGCGAGCGCACCTCCAGCACCGCCCGCGTCCCCTCGGCACCCGCCGCGGCGTGGCCGAAGCCGGGATCGAAGAAGCCGGCGTAGTGGACCCGGAACTCGCCGACCGAGGTGTCGTAGGCGAGCATCTCGGCCGCGTGATCCGGCGGCACCCGGACCGACTCGCAGGACGCCAGGATGTAGAAGTCGTCGGGGTCGAGGATCAGCGCACCCGCGTCGACCGCCCGCACCGGCTCCCAGAATTCCAGGACCGGGTAGTGGCGGAGCTTCCTGAGGTCGATCAGGCCCGCGTGCTTGCGCGCCCGCCAGCCGATCACCGCGCCGCCGCCGGCGCCGAGCAGATCGACCGAGATCGGCACGCCGTTCCGGATCTCGTCCGGCTCGAGCTCCGTCCCGACCAGCTGGTCGCGCTCGTGCAGCCGGCGCATCGCCTCGTCGCTCGGTGGCGGGGTGCCGCGCTTGACCCGGATCTGGTTGAGCCGGTCGCCCGGGCGGATCAGGATCGAGAAGGTCCGGGGCGCGATCTCGGCGTAGAGCGGGCCCTGGTAGTTCGGGCGCACCCGGTCGAACTCGGCGCCGTGATCGGTGATCAGGCGGACGAAGACGTCGATCCGGCCGATCGAGCTCTTGGGATTGGCGAGGGCCGAGGTCCTACGCCGGAGATCCAGGCTCTCCATGAGCTCGACGATGTAGACGCAGCCCTTCTCGAGCACCGCCCCGCTCGCTCCGAGCTCGAAGGCGTGCATCGCGTAGCTCTCGATCCGCTCCCGGACCCGCGCCCGCTGCCCCGGGAGAAAGCTCGCCCGCACCCGCCACGCCCGGCGGCCGAGCCGAAGGTCGAGGCTGGCGGGCTGGAACTGCTCGTCCCGGATCGGCTCGACCGCCCGGATCTCCCGGCTCTGCTCGACCAGAGCGCGCAGGCGCTGGATCGGCAGGACGCCGGTCGGGTGGCCGGCCGCGCCGGCGGGGTCCGGCTCGAGAAGCTCGCTCTGTTCCGCCATACCTGATCCGGGTTCGCAGGCCGAGGCCACAGCGTAGGGGAAGCGGCACAGACGCGGAATTCGATTTCCGCCCACAGGTAGCCCACACTTCAACCCACAGGACTGTGGATGGTTTTCCGCTGTAGATTCAGTCCTTTGGATTCCCCGCGGCGGCTTCGCTAAATTTTTCTCGGAAGCACGTGGAATAGATCCGGAAGACCTGAACAAGGCTACCTGCTGGGCCGCTTCGACGACCACGGCTTCCTGGTGCTGTTGACCAGCGACATGGACCCCGAGCAGCTGACCACCGTCGCCCTGCGGCTGCGGGACGAGATCGCCTTCCCGGTCGAGTACGAGAGCGCCCTGCTGTCGTTCACGGCCAGCATGGCGGTGGTCCCCCTCGGCCTGCGCCGTCCCAGCCTGGAGCGACTGGTCTCCCGGCTCGAGGCCGTGGCCCGCCGCGCCGCCGCCTCGGGCGGGAACCACGTCGAGACCATCGAGCTCTGATCCCACCAGCCGGCGGCGTCGGCGGGGCGGCCGCAGACC
>DASUSF010000266.1:0-3776 GCA_036375275.1 Geminicoccaceae bacterium
CCGCGCCGAACTGCGGCAGCGCCAGGTAGCCCTTCGGGTCCTCGACGTAGAGGTAGTCGCCCCGCTTCGGGCTCTCCTTCTCCCTGAGCGCCTTGACCTTGACCGTGTCGGGCATGCCGGGCATCGCGTGGCGCTGGAAGAAGCAGCTCTCGAGCCGGCCGTCCGGGCAGCGGACCAGCGAGACCGGGCGCCGCTCGATCTCCGGCAGCATCAGGTCGCCGACCCGGGCGTAGTAGAGGGCCAGCTCGAGCTTGGTCGGGCCGTCCTTCGAGAACATCCTCCGGTCGGGGTTGGTCACCCAGACGTTCGCGAGGTCGACGTCCCGGATCAGGCGCTTGCGTGGCTTCGGGGGATCGGCCGCCACCGCTCCGGTCTCCTCCGGCTTGTCCGGCCGAAGGCCCTTGTACGCCGCGTGCCGGAGGATGTCGTCGGCGGTCCGGTTCATGTACTGGACCTCGACCACGAGCGCCGGGCTCACCCAGCGGACGCCCTTCCGCCGCTCCTCGGCCGGGACCTTGACCGGCGCCGTCTTCCGGACCAGCGGCTCCAGCCGCTGGAGCAGGCGCCGGCCCTCGGCGGCCTTGAAGCCGGTCCCGACCCGGCCGGCATAACGCAGTTCCTCGCCCTCCCGGTCGGCCAGGATCAGCGCGCCGAGCCCGCCGGCCGCCGCGCTCGGCGAGTAGCCGACCACGACGAACTCGTCGCTCCGCACGCACTTCGCCTTGATCCAGCTCCGGCTCCGCCCCGAGCGGTAGGGCGCCTCGGCACGCTTCGAGATCACGCCCTCGAGGCCCATGGAGGCGGCGTGGTCGAAGAACGCGCGCCCCTGGCCGTCGACGTGCTCGCTGTACTGGAGCGGCGAGGTCCCGCCGGCCTCCGGTGCAACCAGGGCGTGCAGCGCCTCCTTGCGCCTGACCAGGGGCACGTCCGCGAGGTCGTGGCCGTCCAGATGCAGGAGGTCGAAGGCGTAAAAGGTGAGGTCGTGGGTGCGGCCTTCGGCGAGCGCATCCTGCAGCCGCGCGAAGCTGCTGACGCCGTCCTCGTCCTGGACCACGATCTCGCCGTCGATCAGCGCCGCCTTGCAGGCGAGGCGCTCGAACGGCCGGGCGAGGTCGCCGTAGCGCTCGGTCCAGTCGTGGCCGCCGCGGGTGATGAAGCGCACCGCGCCGTCCTCGATCCGGGCGATGGTCCGGTAGCCGTCGAACTTGATCTCGTGCAGCCAGCCCGGATCGTCCGGCGGCAGCTTCGCGGGCGTGGCGAGCTGCGGCGCCGGCGCCGCGCCGAGCTTGGCCTTCCGCGCCCCCTTGAGGGACGACGGCCGGACCGGCTTCGGCGGCGTGGGCGCCGGGGCGAGGCCGCTGTCCGGCAGCCAGACGCTCTCGTCGTCCGGCAGGACCTCGTCGACCCGCCGCCCGGTGAGGACGCTCTCCGGGCGCTCCTCGGTGACCACGCCCTCGGCCTCCGGCCGGACCTCGAGGTCGCGCTCCTTGATCAGGAGCCAGTTGTCGCCCTTCTGCCTGTCGCCCTTGATCCGGACCAGCGCCCAGCCGCCCTTGAGCTTCTCGCCCTCGAGCCGGAACTTGAGCGAGCCCTTGCGGTAGCCCTCGTCCGGGTCGCCCATCGGCACCCACTCGCCGATGTCCCAGACGATCACGCTGCCGGCGCCGTAGTTGTCCTTGGGGATCACGCCCTCGAAGCGGGCGTAGTCGAGCGGGTGGTCCTCGACGTGGACCGCGAGGCGGCGGACCTTGGGGTCGAGCGACGGGCCCTGCGGCACGGCCCAGCTCTTGAGCGCGTCCTCGAACTGGAGCCGGAGGTCGAAGTGCATGCGGCGCGCGGCGTGCTGCTGGACGCAGAACAGGCGGCCCTCGGCCTCGGCGGCATCGGCCCGCTCGCGCGCGTCCGGCTCGGGGGTGCGGGCGAAGTCGCGCTTCGCCCGGTATCGCTCGAGCGAGACGACGTTTTCGCCGTCCCGCTCAGCGCGTTGTCCGTCTCGTCGTGTTCGTCCCGCCATTCCGGCCCGAGCTTAGCACACAGCGAGGCGGCTTTTCCCGCCGAGCAACGGCCGCCAAATCAAGGCTCAGTCCGCCTGCTGCACCCGCCAGATCCTGCCCTCCACGGAGTCCGCGATGTAGAGAGCGCCGTCCGGACCTTGGGCCAGACCCATCGGGCGAAACCGCGCGTCCTCCGGCTCCGCCAGGGTCTCGGCACCCTTGAACCCGTCGGCGAACACGGTCCAGTCGCCGGCCGGCGCGCCCCCCTCGAACGGGACGAACACCACCTTGTAGCCGGCCTGGGGCAGCGGCGCCCGGTTCCAGGAGCCGTGGAACGCGATCAGCGCGCCGCCCGCCAGCGCCTCCGGGCCGTCCTCGACGAACAGCAGGTCGTTGGGCGCCCAGTGGCCGGGGAAGGCGAGCAGCGGGTCCTGGTACTCTTCGTCTTCCGCGCGCGTCTCGCCATCGCCGCCGTACTCCGGAGCGATGACCCGCGCCTCCTCCTTCCAGTCCCAGTAGGTGTACGGCCAGCCGAGGTTCGCGGCCTCGCTCACCCGGTGGAACTCCTCGCCCGGCTGCTCGGCGCTCTCCTCGACCGTGTACAGGTCGGGATACAGCTCGTGCAGCTGGTCGCGCCCGTGCTGCACCAGATACACCGCCTCGCTCGCCGGGTCGTCGTCCAGCGCAACCACGTTGCGCGCGCCGGTGACGAAGCGCTCGCCGTCCTCGAAGCTCTGCCCGGTCGGGCCCGCATCGAACCGCCAGACGCCGGCGTGCTGGTCGAGCAGCGGGCAGGGGTCCTGGCCGGGCGAGGCCTGGGTCCGGTCCTGCTCCTGGCAGGCGTTGGAGGGCGCGCCGACGTTGACGTAGAGGTTGCCTTCGCCGTCGATCGTGAAGGCTTTGGCGGCATGGCTCCGCTGCTCCGGAAACCCCTCCACGACGACCTCCCGCTCGCCGGTCGGCACCAGTCCGTCGGCGGGCAGCGGGTAGCGGAACACTGCGGCATCGCTCGAGAGGTAGAGGTGGCCGTCATGGATCGCGATGCCGGTGCCGGCGGTGTCGTCGAAGTATTCGACCGTCTCGAGCTCGCCATCGCCGTCCTGATCCTGGAGTGCGGCGACCCCGTTGCCGTCCCTGGCTTCGCGGAGCCGGACATAGATCCGCCCGTCGTCGGTGACCACGAGGTGGCGTGCCTTGGGCGCCACTCCTTCGTGTACCACCGCCGCCTCGAAGCCGTCGGGGACGTTGATCCCGATCTCCGGGTCGACCGGCGCCGCGGGGTCGACCGCCGGGGCCTGGGCACCGGCCGCTCCCGCGGCGAGGGCGCCGGCGCCGAAGCCGAGGGCCAGGGCGTGCATGATGTCTCGGGGCATGGGCCTCTCTCCTCTCGAACCTCGCCTCGACCCACAAGGGTAGGGCGGATGCGCCGGAGACAAGGCCCACGCCGGAGGCTACTTCCCAATGAGCGCGAGCGCGCCGGCGACCAGCAGGAGCGTCAGCACGAGCCAGACCAGGATCACCAGGACGGGGCCGAGCCGGCTACCCGGTGCCGCCGATGTCGAAGCCGCGCGCCGGTGCTCCTCCAGCACCTCCGGCGGGATCAGCCGGATCACCAGCGCGATGCCGAGCGGCACCAGGATCAGGTCGTCGAGGTGTCCGATTACCGGGATCACGTCCGGGATCAGGTCGATCGGGCTGAGGGCATAGGCGACGACGATCAGCGCCAGCAGCTTCGCGGGCCATGGCACCCGGGGATCGCGGGCGCAGCCGCGGAGCGCGCGC
>DASUSF010000267.1:0-6666 GCA_036375275.1 Geminicoccaceae bacterium
AGCACATGGACAAGGATCGGATCGAAGGTGCCGCCAAGCAGGCGAAGGGCGCCGTCAAGCAGGCCGTCGGCAAGGTGGTGGGCGATGCCAAGCTGCAGGCCGAAGGCAAGGCCGACCAGGCGGAAGGCAAGCTGCAGAACGCGGTCGGCGGGCTGAAGGACACGCTCCGCAAGGCTTGAGGGAGTCCCGGAAGAGTTCGCCCAGGGCGGCGGCTAGTCGGTGATCGTGCCGGCCAGCGGTCCTCCGGATTACAAGGCGCGTGCCGATGACCGCAAGGCGGCCGGGCTGTGCGCCGAGGAGCTTGCCAAGCGCGAAATGCCGACGGCCGAGAAGGCCGAGCTGACCAACGCAGACGCGGCCATCGCGCAATAGGCGCCGATTGGGAGCGCAGCGCCTCCAGGTCGCATCGGAACCGGGCACTGTGACTGCCGAGATTACCGGCGCGCCCGGATCTTGGTCGAGCACGTCCTGGTGCCCAAGCTGGCGGCGCCGCTCACTCTCCTCGCTGCTTGGTACGCCTGAGGAGATCGCCGTGTCCGCAGGTGACGGAGGGAGCACCCGCGGACGGACGGGCGCCCGCCGAACAGCATGCTGATGGAGGCGCTTGGCCGCGCTTGCTGCGCTGGCAGCATCCCTCATGCACGTCGCATGCACCTGATCGCTGGGGGCTGAGCAGGCGGACCACTGGCGGCCTCGCGGATCCGATCGTGCGCCTGATCCGACGCCGACCGATCAGGTGTTTTTCAGGCGGCAGCTTAACCGCAAGGAGTCACGCCAGGTGAAGATCGCCCAGATAGCGCCCCTCTACGAATCGGTGCCGCCCCGCCTCTACGGCGGGACCGAGCGGATCGTGGCTTTTCTCACGGATGCGCTGGTCGAGCTCGGCCATGACGTGACGCTCTTCGCCAGCGCGGATGCGCGGACGAGCGCGAGGCTCGTTCCGGTCCGCAACCAGGCCATCCGGCTCGACCCGCACCCCTTCAAGTCGGACCTCGCCGCCCATCTGTGCATGCTGCAGGAGGTCCATCTCAGGGAGGACCAGTTCGACGTCATCCACTTCCACGTCGACCTGATCCACTTTCCCTTCTTCGAGGAGCTGGCGCACAAGACCGTGACCACCCTGCACGGGCGGCTCGATCTGGAGGACCTGCCAGGAGCCTATGCGCGCTGGCCGCAGTACCCGCTGGTCTCGATCTCGAACGACCAGAGGCGTCCCCTGCCGGCGGCCCACTGGGTCCGGACCATCCAGCATGGCGTGCCCGAGGACCTGCTCGGCTGCGTGGCTGAGCCAAGAGGCGACTATCTCGCCTTCCTCGGCCGGATCTCGCCCGAGAAACGGCCCGATCGCGCCATCGCCATCGCCAGACGGGCCGGGCTCAACCTCAAGATCGCCGCGAAGGTCGACGCGGCCGACCGCGCCTATTTCGCCGAGGTGATCGAGCCCCTGCTCCGTGAGCCAGGGGTCGAGTTCGTCGGCGAGATCGGCGACCGCGACAAAACCGCCTTCCTCGGCAACGCCGCAGCGGTGCTGTTTCCGATCGACTGGCCGGAGCCGTTCGGCCTCGTCATGATCGAAGCGATGGCGTGCGGCACCCCGGTGATCGCATGGCGCTGCGGCGCCGTGCCGGAGGTCGTCGACGACGGCGTGTCCGGGTTCATCGTCGCGTCGGAAGACGAAGCCGTGAGCGCGGTCGAGCGTGCGTCAGGGCTGGATCGGGCGGAGATCCGCCGCACCTTCGAGCGACGCTTCACGTCCACGGTCATGGCGCGCAACTACCTCGCGCTCTATTGGAGCCTCGCCCACGGCAGCGACCCTGACCTGGTGTCGGCGGCCGCATGACCGGCGAGGCAGCAGGAGCGCCCGCGCCGTTTCACGTGGTCAAGGTGGGTGAAGGCTGAGATCGGATCCAGCTTGGCCTCAAGTCCCAATCCGGTGTCATCGAGAACGGGAGCGACGGATCGGCCCCGTCGGCCAGCCAGCATGAGAAGGGCGCGACCGTGACGGTGGTCGCGCCCTCGTGTAGAGCTGGGGGTCTCGGGACGCCTATTCCCAGTACGGGCGAGCCTCGTAGAAGCCGTGGGTGGTCCGCGCCCAGGTCGGATCGGCCATCGCCGGCCAGTTGTTCTTGTCGAACCCCTCGGCCTCCTTCAGGCGCTCCTTGGTGACGTTCAGGATGAACTGCTTGTTCGGGGCGTCGAGCCGCAGCGCCTGCCACGGCACCGCGAAGTACTTGTCACCGATGCCGGCGACGCCTCCGAAGGAGAGGACGGCGTAGGCGACCCGTCCGCTCCCCATGTCGATCATGATGTCCTCGATCTTGCCGAGGCTCTCGTTCTGGTGGTTGGTGACCTTGTCGCCGATGAGGCTGGACGCGCTCATGACGGAAGGGCCAGGACCGTCTCCGGCCATGGTGCTGCTCCTCATGCTGGACAGGGGACCGAGCCCGGGCTCGTCGGCGTAGCCCTCCTCGGGGTAGTCGTCGTAGAGGTCGTCGTCGAGGTAGGCTTCACGATAGCCGCGGTGGATGCGGCGGCCCCGCCGGGGACGCTCCTGTGTCGCCGCGATCGCGAGCCAGGCAAGCCCCGCGCCGATCACGAGCACCGGCAGCGGGTTCTGGACGATCGCCCGGGTGAGCCGGCTCTGTCCACCGGCGCGCGGCTCTTCCCAGAAGTAGTCGACCGCCCGGTCGAACAGCTGGCCCGGGGTCAGCCGGTGCTGGATCTCGTCGACCGTCCCCCTGAGCTCCGCGCGGCGTCGCTCGACGTCCCGCTGAACCTCGTCGGCGGTCCGTTGATCGGTCATCGCGCCTGCTCCCTGACCATCTCGCGGTCGCGGCGCAGCTCCTCGGCCGTGCGACGGGGCGCGAGGTTGGCCGGCTGGAGGTTGCTCTTGCCCTTCATCAGCATGATCACGCCGATGATCAGCACCACGGCGCCGACGATCAGGTAGGCGAGCCAGCCCGCCATCTCGAGCGTGATCAGGAACTCGGCGATCGCGATCAGCACGATGATCAGCGCGCTGAACGCGACCAGCGCACCGGCAAGCAGCGAGATCACCCCGTTGAGCGCCTGCGACACCTTCTCGTTGATCTCGGCCCGGACCAGCGCGACCTCGTCCCGCACCAGGGTCGACGATTCCCGTTGCAGGTCGACGATCAGCTGGCTGAGCGATCGGTTCTCCTTCTCGGCATCCATGGCGTCTCCATTCGCGGTCGCTGGCAGCCCACCCGCCCGGCGGGGGGCCGCGGGTCATCCTGAGCAGCCAACGGTTGACCGGCATCAGGGTTCCGCGGCGGCGCGGAGAATCAGGTCGGGCGGCGCCAGGAGGCGAGCAGGATCAGCGGCAGGCAGCCGAAGGCGAGCAGCGTCTGGAGATAGAAGTCGTTGATGTAGGCGATCATCGTCGCCTGGCGCGTGATCTCGCTGGCCAGCGCCGCGATCCCGCTCAGGCTCTCGAGGCCGTAGGGTCCGGCGGCGGCCCCCGTCGCAAGCATGTCGTTGAAGGGGCTCGCATGGTCGACGAGCTCCGCCCGGTTCACCGCGGTCGAGCGGACCAGGAAGGTGACCGCGAGCGAGATCCCGATCGAGGAGCCGATGTTGCGCAGCAGGTGGAACAGGGCCGAGCCGTCGGTCCGGTAGCGGACCGGCAGCGTCGCAAAGGTGAGCACGGTCAGCGGTACGAACATCATGCCAACGCCGAAGCCCTGGAGCAGGCTTGCCCAGAACACCTGCGCGACGCCGGTCTCGAGGCTGAACTGCGCCATCATCCAGGTCGACAGGCCCTGGGCGACGAAGCCGATCGCGAGGATGATGCGCGGATCGGTGCGCGCGACCATCCGCCCGGCGACGACCATGGCGAGCAGGTTGCCGAGGCCGCGGGGCGCGAGCAGGAGGCCGATCATCAGCACCGGATAGCCGCCAAGGCGCTCCAGCATGGTCGGGATCAGGACCATCGGCACGAACACCAGGAGCCCGAACACGAACATCAGCACGAGGCCGACCACGAAGTTCCGGTCGAGGAACATCCGGAGATCGAAGAACGGGTTCTCGGCGGTCAGGCTGTGGGCGACGAACAGGTACAGGCCGAGCAGCGCGATCGCCGCCCAGAGCACGATCTCGCCGCTCTCGAACCAGTCGAGCCGCTGGCCGCGGTCGAACATCAGCTGGGTCGAGGCGACCGCGACCGAAAGCATCGCGAACCCGAACCAGTCGAGCCGGAGGCCCTTCTCCCGCTCGCTCTCGGTGACGAACGCCATGCATCCGGCGAGCGCGACGATCCCGAAGGGCGCCACGACGAAGAACACCCAGCGCCAGTCGTAGAGCTCGGTCATGTAGCCGCCGATGGTGGGCCCGAGGATCGGCCCGAGCATCACGCCCATGCCCCAGAGCGCCGTCGCCGTCCCGTGCTGCTCCTTCGGGTAGGTGTCGAGGGTGATCGCCTGGCTGAGGGGGACCAGCGGCGCCCCGAACAGCCCCTGCAGCGTCCGCCACACGATCAGCTCCGGCAGCGAGGTCGCGAACCCGCACAGCAGCGTGCTCACGGTGAAGCCGCTGATCGCCCAGATCAGCAGGCGCTTCCGGCCGAAGCGGGCGGCCAGCCAGCCGGTCGGCGGGGTCGCGATCGCGGTCGCGACGATGTTGAAGGTGAGCACCCAGGCGATCTGGTCGATCGACGCCGAGAGGTCGCCCTGCATCTGCGGCAGCGCGACGTTGGCGATCGTCAGCGTGGTCGCATAGAGGGTGGTCGCGAGGATCACCGAGAGGAGGATCAGCGCCCGCCGGCCGGCGGTGGCGACCGCCGGCGCGCCCGCAGCGGCGGTCATTCGGAGGCGTCGCCCCCGCCGCCGACCCGGGCGAGCGCGCCCTGGATCAGCTGGGCGAGCTGGGGCTCGCGCCCGGTGTCGATCGCGACCGCCGCCGTCATCCCGGCCCGGAGCGGGGGCAGGTTGTCCGGCGCCTCGACCCGGATCCGGACCGGCAGGCGCTGCACCACCTTGACCCAGTTGCCGGTCGCGTTCTGCGGCGGGATGACCGCGAACTCGGCGCCGGTGGCCGGGCTGATGCTCTGGACCTCGCCGCGCCAGACGTGGTTCGGGTAGGCGTCCACCTCGATCTCGACCCGCTGCCCGAGCTGGACGTGCTCGAGCTGGGTCTCCTTGAGGTTGGCCTCGAGGTAGATGGTCGAGGGATCGATGATCGAGAACGCCGGCTCGCCCCCCTCCACCCATTCGCCCCGCTGCAGCCGCATCCGGCTGACGATGCCGGAGACCGGCGCCCGCAGCTCGGTGTAGCTGAGCTCGAGCGCGGCCATGTCCCGCGCCGCCTCGGCGGCACGGTAGGCGGGGTGCAGCTCGGCCGCGCTCTCGGGGTCGCCGCCCAGCTCGGCGAGCACGGTCCGGAGCTTCTCCTGGAGCGCCGAGACCCGCTGGCGGGACGACATCAGCTCCATCTCGGCCTCGTCGAGCTGCGCCTGCGCGGCGATCCCGCGCTCCTGGAGCTGGCGCTGCCGGCGGGCCTGGGAATCGAAGAACTCGACCCGCTCGCGCGCCTCCTCGATCTCGGCCGCGGCCTGCCGGAACTCGGCCCGCTTGCTCTCGATCTCGTTGCCCACTTCGAGCAGGCGCGCCTCGGCCATGTCGAGCTCGATCCGGAACGGCTCCGGGTCGATCTGGAACAGGAGGTCGCCGGCCTCGACGCGCTGGTTGTCGAGCACCAGCACCTCGGTGACCCGCCCGTCGACCAGTGGTGCCACCGCCACGATGTCGGCCTTGACGTAGGCGTTCTCGGTGGCGACGTAGCGCCCGCTCATCGCCCACCACCAGAGCCCCGCGAGCACCGCCACCGTCGGCACCACGATCAGCAGAAAGGGCCGGAGCCAGCGCCGCCGCCGGACCCGTCGGGGGGCGGCCGCGACCTTGTCGGCCGGGGCGCGGTCCGCCTGCTCAGCCATCGACCGCCTCCCGCTCGACCGCCCCCCGATCGGCCGCGACCGCGCCGCCGTTCGCGCTCATCCGGAGCAGGTTGTCCTTGATCAGGAGCAGGGTCGCGAGGAAGCGCGCGCGCTCCGCCTCGCTCACGCCCTCGAGCGCGTCGCCCCGGAGCTCGGCCGCGAGGCTGCGCAGCTCCCGGACCACCGGCGCGACCCGCGGCGTCAGGTGGACCCGCTTGATCCGCCGGTCGGCCCCGTCGGGGCGTCGCTCGATCCAGTCCTTCGCCTCGAGCCGGTCGAGCAGGCGGCCGAGCGACGGCTTCTCGAGGTCGAGCAGATCGGCCAGCTCGGTCTGGCTGATGCCGTCGTTGATGTAGAGATGGTTGAGCACCCACCACTGCGAGCGGGTCAGGCCGAGCGCGCGCGTGCGCCGGTCGTACACGGTGCGCATCAGGCGCGCGACATCGTGGACCAGGAAGCCGAAGTTGCGCTCGGGGGCGGGCTCGTCCATGCGCGGAATATAGTTGCCTGGCTCATGGTTGCCTAGATCAAGATTCGGCGAGCCGGTCGTCGATCGATGCCGGGTCCGCCCCTCACCCCGGCCTTCTCCCCCGACGGGAGAGGGGGGTGCCGTGCGTCCGCCCACGAGGCCGAGGTCCCCGCTCCCTCGAGGGGGAGCGACGGGGTGAGGGTGGGTCAGGTCTGGCTGACGGCCACGACTGCAAGACCTATGCGCT
>DASUSF010000268.1:0-6739 GCA_036375275.1 Geminicoccaceae bacterium
CTGGGCCTCGCCGGGCGGGCGCTGATCGTCCGCGGCGCGTGGGGCGGGGCGGTCGCCGGGCCTTTCGATCTGATCGTCAGCAACCCACCTTATGTGCGGTCTGCGGAGTGGCAGCAATTGGCGCCGGAGATCCGGGAGCACGAGCCGGAAGGCGCGCTGCTCGCGGGCGAGGACGGGCTGGATGCCTACCGCGCCCTGGCGATGGACCTGCCGCGGCTGCTCGGGCAGGCAGGGCTCGCCTGCCTCGAGCACGGCCACGACCAGGCCGATGCGGTCGCGGCGGTCATGGAGCGGGCCGGTTTCCGGGAGATCGAGCGTCGGCGGGATCTCGGCGGGCGCGAAAGAACGCTTCTGATTGGAAAGTAGGCGACGGCGCTGACTGCCTAATTCTTGTGCAGCTGGGAGCCGTTCCCATATCTCGGGCAGCAGGTGTGCCGGCGTCGGCCGGCCAGGGGGAGCAGAGAATGGACTTCGAGAAGTACACCGAACGCGCCCGCGGCTTCGTCCAGTCGGCGCAGGCGCTGGCGCTCAGGAGCGGCCATCAGCGGTTCGTGCCGGAGCACGTGCTCAAGGTGCTGCTGGACGATCAGGAGGGGATGGCGGGCAACCTGATCCAGGCGGCCGGTGGCGATCCGCGGCGGGCGCGTGAGGCGACCGAGGCCGCGCTCGCCCGCCTGCCGAAGGTGGAGGGCTCGGGTGCCGGCCAGCTGTATCTGGCACCGGAGACGGCGCGCCTCTTCGAGCAGGCCGAGCAGATCGCGAAGAAGGCCGGGGACAGCTTCGTCACGGTCGAGCGGCTGCTGCTTGCCCTCACCATGGCGGCCGGCACGGACGCGCAGAAGGCGCTGGAGCAGGCCGGTGTCCGGCCGCAGAACCTGAACGCCGCGATCGAGCAGATCCGGAAGGGCCGGACCGCCGACAGCGCGACCGCCGAAGAGGGCTACGACGCGCTCAAGAAGTACACCCGCGACCTCACCCAGGCGGCGAAGGACGGCAAGCTCGACCCGGTGATCGGCCGCGACGAGGAGATCCGCCGCGTCGTCCAGGTGCTGTCCCGGCGAACCAAGAACAATCCGGTGCTGATCGGCGAGCCCGGCGTCGGCAAGACCGCGATCGCGGAGGGCCTGGCGCAGCGGATCGTGAACGGCGACGTGCCGGAGTCGCTCCGGGACCGGCGCCTGCTCGCGCTCGACCTCGGCGCACTGGTCGCCGGCGCCAAGTACCGGGGCGAGTTCGAGGAACGCCTCAAGGCCCTGCTCCAGGAGGTCACCCAGGGCGAGGGTGACGTCATCCTGTTCATCGACGAGCTGCACACCCTGGTCGGCGCCGGCAAGGCCGAGGGCGCGATGGACGCGTCCAACATGCTGAAGCCCGCGCTCGCCCGGGGCGAGCTGCACTGCATCGGCGCCACCACCCTCGACGAGTACCGGAAGCACATCGAGAAGGACGCGGCGCTGGCGAGGCGCTTCCAGCCGGTGTTCGTCTCCCAGCCGACGGTCGAGGACGCGATCTCGATCCTCCGCGGCCTCAAGGAGAAGTACGAGCTGCACCACCGGGTGCGGATCACCGACGGCGCGATCGTCGCGGCCGCGACGCTCAGCAACCGCTACATCACCGACCGCTTCCTCCCTGACAAGGCGATCGACCTGGTCGACGAGGCGGCGGCCAGGAAGCGCATGGTGATCGACAGCAAGCCGGAGGCGATCGACGAGCTCGACCGGCGGATCATCCAGCTCAAGATCGAGCGTGAGGCGCTGAAGAAGGAGACCGACCAGGCGTCCCGCGACCGGCTCGGCAAGCTCGAGAAGGAGCTTGCGGAGCTCGAGCAGGAATCGGCCGAGCTGACATCGAAGTGGCAGGCCGAGAAGGACAAGCTCGGCGCCGTCCAGACGCTCAAGGAGGAGCTGGAGCGCGCGCGCCACGAGCTGCAGGTGGCGCAGCGCCAGGGCGACCTCGCCCGGGCCGGCGAGATCGCCTACGGCCGGATCCCCGAGCTCGAGCGGAAGCTCGCCGCGTCCGAGGACGCCGGTGGCCAGGAGATGGTCCAGGAGGCGGTGACCGACGCCGACATCGCCCAGGTGGTCTCGCGCTGGACCGGGGTCCCGGTCGACCGGATGCTCGAGGGCGAGCGGGCCAAGCTGCTCCAGATGGAGGACAAGCTGCACGGCCGGGTGATCGGCCAGGACGAGGCGGTGAGCGCGGTCGCGAACGCCGTCCGGCGCGCCCGGGCAGGGCTCCAGGACCCGAACCGGCCGCTCGGCTCGTTCCTGTTCCTCGGCCCAACGGGCGTCGGCAAGACCGAGCTCTGCAAGGCGCTCGCCGAGTTCCTGTTCGACGACGAGCAGGCCATGATCCGGATCGACATGTCCGAGTACATGGAGAAGCACGCGGTCGCCCGCCTGATCGGCGCCCCGCCGGGCTACGTCGGCTACGAGGAGGGCGGCGCGCTCACCGAGGCCGTGCGCCGGCGCCCGTACCAGGTGATCCTGTTCGACGAGGTCGAGAAGGCGCATCCCGACGTCTTCAACGTGCTGCTCCAGGTGCTCGACGACGGGCGGCTGACCGACAGTCACGGGCGGACGGTCGACTTCAAGAACACGCTGATCGTGCTGACCTCGAACCTCGGCTCGGAGTACCTCGCGAGCCTCGCAGAGGGCCAGTCGGTCGACAGCGTGCGCGACCAGGTGATGGGCGTGGTCCGGGCGAGCTTCCGGCCCGAGTTCCTGAACCGGCTCGACGAGATCATCCTGTTCGAGCGGCTGTCCAGGCAGCACATGACCGGGATCGTACTGATCCAGCTCCGCCACCTCGAGCGGCTGCTCGCCGACCGGAAGATCACCCTCGAGCTCACCGACGCCGCCAGGGCCTGGCTCGCCAACGCCGGCTACGACCCGGTCTACGGCGCCCGGCCGCTCAAGCGGACCATCCAGCGGACGCTGCAGGACCCCCTCGCCCGGATGATCCTGGACGGCTCGATCCATGACGGCGAGACCGTGCGGGTCGACGCCGGCGAGGGCGGGCTCCTGATCAACGGCACCGCCGTCCCGCTCGAGCGCGCCGCCTGAGGGGCGGCGGCACCGGTCCGATCCTGCGGGCGCGGCTCAGCCGCGCCCTTTCCTTGTCCGGCGCGCCCAGCCGCGAAGCCGGCCGTCGCGCGGCCGCGAGCGGACGATCCGGCGCGCGCGCGGTAGCGATGGCACCTCCTCGCTCTCGCTCCGGAGATGGAAGCTCGCGCATTCCGTGTGCCACGTCGCGTCGATCCGGTGCCTGGCGGCCGAGAGCTCGAGGGCCATCCAGTTGCGTCGCCCGAGAAAGCGGGCGCCGAGACCCGGGATCTCGAGCAGGTCGAGCTTGAGGCCCGGCTCGATCTCCTCGGCCGGCCCCGTGCTCGCCCAGTCCAGCAGGCGCACCAGCCAGGAGGGCGGCGGCGGATGGACGATGCCGGACGAGGTGAGCTGCCAGATCGCCCGGCCGTGCCGCGTCGCGCGGGCGAGGCCGCCGAGGTGGATCTCGCCCGAGAGCGCGGTGAGCCGTGCCGACGTCCGCTCGATGAAATCGAACAGGTGATGCAGCAGGTCGAGCCATTCGTCCCGGTGACGGAGGCTCCGCCACTGGTCGCGGATGTCGAGCTGGAAGTTCTGATGGCCGGGGATCGCCTCGTAGAAGCGCTCGAACCAGTGCTCGTGGGCGTTGAGCAGCGGGACGGTCGAGAGGAGCAGGACGTGGCGGCAGTCGGCGAGGCCGTCGAGCATCGCCGCCAGCGCCCGCCGGCCCGCCTCGTCCATGATCCGCTCGACCGAGCGCGCGGAACGGAGGTCCGGCGCCACCACGCCGATCCCCGGCACGATCCGGTGGCTCCAGCCGAAGTGGCCGCCCCGCGGGTCGGCGAAGCCGCTGCCGGGCAGCGCGTCCGGCCGGGCCGCGAGCTGGAACAGGCAGAACTGCTCGCGCGCGATCGCGTAGATGCCCTTGAACACGGGGCAGGCCTGCCATTCCGGGTCGTGGCTGCCGAAGTTGTCGAAGATGTCGTGGTCGTCCCACATCATCAGCGAAGGGACCGACGGCAGGGTGGGCACGAGCTCGGCCTGCTCCCAGAGCCAGACGTAGCGGCGGAAGTAGTAGTCGGCGATCTCGACCGCGAGGGCGTCGGTGAACGGCGCCTTGAGCCGCTGCATCGCGCGGAGCCGCCGCCACGCCCTGAGCCCCGGGACCTCCTCGAAGACGCTGTCGGCGTAGAGCTGGTCGCCGCCGTGGAGCAGGAGGTGGAACGGCCGCCGCTCGTGCTCCTCGTGCAGCTGGGCCCAGAGCGCGTTCCGTCCGGGCTCGCTCTCGCCGGTCCGCTCGCGCTCCGAGCCGTTGCACGCCGTGAACGCGATCCGGAGCGGTCCGCCGAGGCCCGGGAGATGGATCCGCCAGCGGATCTCGCCCACGCCGTAGCCGACCGTGCGCTCCGCCTCCCCGAGCGCCACCTCGAAGTCGTAGCGCCAGGCGCCCCTGCCGAGCCGCCCGCCGAGGTGGACCGGCAGGACGTCCGGGTGCGGCTCGCTCAGGACCAGTGGCGCCGGGTCGCTCCCCTCCTCCAGCACGAGCAGCGCCGAAAGATGCCACGACCGGCCCTCGAGGCCGCGAAAGCAGAGCACCGAGACCGGCACGACCGGCTGTTCCCTCCACGTCCGGCCGCTTCTCCGGCGGCCGCAGGACCGAGGTAGCGCAGCCACGCGCCGAGGTCACGCCCTGGATCGAGCACCGGGTGCGCCGGCCCGGGCGTCTCCTCCGATGACGGGGCATCCTCGCGGCCCGACCCGGTTCTGTCTCACCGGAGTTTGCTCTAGTCTGTCCCCGGCCCGTCGGCCGACGGGTCGACGATCGGGCGGTCGATGACCCGGATCGGGATGTGAGCGATCCAAGAGGGGGACTTTCATGAACCGGATGGCGCTTGCTCTTTCGTTCATCCCGCTGCTCGCGGCCACGGCGCTGGCGCAGGATGCCGAGATGACGTTCTTCATCACCAGCCAGGGACCGGGGGAGGGCGCCGACCTCGGTGGCCTCGAGGGCGCGGACGCCCATTGCCAGCAGCTGGCCGAGGCGGCGGGCGCCGGCGACAGGACCTGGCGGGCCTACCTCAGCGGCAGCGACACCGACGCCCGCGAGCGGATCGGCAGCGGCCCCTGGCACAACGCCGACGGCGTGCTCATCGCCGAAGACCTCGATGCGCTGCACGGCGAGGCGAACGCGATCAGCAAGGAGACCGGGCTCACCGAAAGCGGCGAGACGGTGAACGGCCGCGGCGACGACCCGAACCGGCACGACATCCTGACCGGCTCCAACGCCGACGGCACGGCCGCCGACCAGACCTGCGAGGACTGGACCAGCAGCGGCGACGGCAGCGCCATCGTCGGCCACCACGACCGCATGGGGCTCCGCGACGACGCCCCGTCCCGGTCCTGGAACGCCTCGCATCCGAGCCGCGGCTGCAGCCAGGAGGCCTTGCGCTCCAGCGGCGGCGACGGCCTGTTCTACTGCTTCGCGGCGGAGTGAGCTCCGCTCGGGGGGAGGTCATGGCGAAGATGCGCGCGGTGGTGATGAGCGGGACCGGCGGGCCGGAGGTCCTGGGCCTCGGCGAGGTCGAGCGACCGACGCCCGGCCGGGGGCAGGTCCTGCTTCGGGTGGCGGCGACCAGCGTCAACCGGGCCGACACCCAGCAGCGGCTCGGCAGCTATCCGCCGCCGCCGGGCGAGAGCGAGATCCTCGGCCTCGAGGCGGCGGGCGTGGTCGAGACGGTGGGCGAGGAGGTCGAGGATGTCCGGCCCGGGGAGCGGGTGATGACCCTGCTCGGGGGCGGTGGCTACGCCGAGTTCGCCCTCGCCCCGGCGAGCACCTTGATCCGGATCCCGGACGGGATCGATTTCGTGCGCGCCGCGGCGATCACCGAGGTGTTCGTCACCGCCTGGCTCAACGTGTTCCACGAGGCCCGCCTCGCCGAGGGCGAGACGCTCCTGGTGCACGGCGGCGCGTCCGGGGTCGGCACGGCCGCGATCCAGCTCGCGAAGGCGCTGCGCGGTGCCCGGGTGCTGGTCACCGTCGGCAGCGAGGACAAGGCCCGGACGTGCGCCGACCTCGGCGCCGACCACGCCATCCTCTACCGGCGGGAGGACTTTTCCCGGAAGGTGCTCGAGCACACCGGCGGCCGGGGGACCGACGTGATCCTCGACCACATCGGGGGGAGCTACCTCGAGCCCAACCTCGCCTGCCTCGCCCCGTACGGCCGTCTGGTGATCATCGGCCTGCTCGGCGGCCCGAAGGCGGAGCTCAACATCGGCCGCCTCATGGTCAAGCGCCAGCGGGTGATCGGCTCGGTGCTCCGCGCGCGGCCGGTCGAGGAGAAGGCGTGGATCACGCGCGGGTTCGTGCGCGAGGTCCTGCCGCTGCTCGCGGACGGCCGCCTGAGGCCGGTGATCCACGAGGTTATGCCGCTCGAGGAGGTGCGCCGCGCGCACGAGATCATGGCCGCCAACGGCAACACCGGGAAGCTGGTCCTGGTGGTCGACCCGGCGCTCGCCGCCGGCTGAGCGGGCCGGCCCTGGGGAAGGTTGCGGAGCCCCGGCCGGCGGTCTATATGAGGCGCGCGGCCGCGCCCCGCCGGGCCTTCGCCGCCGACCCGTGGGCGCATAGCTCAGTTGGTAGAGCAGCTGACTCTTAATCAGCGGGTCCTAGGTTCGAGTCCTAGTGCGCCCACCAA